>SCSX01000079.1 GCA_004297825.1 Spirochaetota bacterium | reverse complement strand
TTCCACTTCCCAGGGGCTTTCTATTCCCAATAAATGATTGTAAAATTCTTCCAGAGTCTCTTTCATATCTTCAGTATCGTCATTTTGTCAGTTTTCCACACGGTTTCCTGAAGCGCCTTATATGTTAATCTTAATAGCGTACTTCTCCTCACTGCCATCTATTGGAATTCGTCCGAGTACGATGATGACCAGGCATCGGGCCAGCGTTTCAGCGATGGCGCCCAGGGAAACGCCTTAAAGGGCGCTACTACCAGAAGCGTTCGAGCAGTACGGGCTTTTTAACAATTTAAGAGATTGAGGAATTGTTCGGGAAGAATGGGAGGGGGGTGGACGCGTAGCGGTGGGCGCTTCACGGCAGGTGTTCGTTTCACACTGCCAGTGTGTGCTCTGCGACTTTCTTTCTCCGGGGAAAGAAAGTCGCCAAAGAAACGCCCGCCCCCTGCATCCCTGCCTCCGTTGAAATATTAAAAATTACGTTAACAGTTTTATCGGTTTTCAACATGCGCCGTATACAGTTTTCAGTGAAGTAGCCATCATTATGGATCTTCCAGGTGACGGCGGGCTTTAACGTTATTGCTTCTCTTTACTGCATGCGATGCCCTTCGGGGTGATTCTGTATTTCTGGAGGCGGCTGTTCGGTTTTCCGGGAATAGTCATTTCGATGAGACCCTGGGCCACCGCCGGTTGTTGATAACTCTCGCGAAAATGTTTTTCGTCCTTTAATCCGAGTTTTTCCTGAATCTGCTTTCGGGACAATTCGCCATCCATAATCAGAAGCATTTTTTTGACTTCGGGGGTGACTTGGGGTGCGACTTCGGGGGTTACCAATGGCCCGAGAGCGTCCAGTATCATCGCAAGCATGAACTCAATAAATGCTGAAGATTCCCCGTTTCTGGTACTGCTGTTTAAAGCCTCGTAGTAATCGGCCTGATGCTTATGGACTATATTCTCCACAGGAACATGGGCAAACAACGGGTTCCATTTGTAAAGAATCAAAGTTTGCCAGAGCCGCCCCATTCTGCCGTTACCGTCTTCAAAAGGATGTATAAACTCGAACTCGTAATGAAAGACCGAACTCGCAATCAAAGGATGCAGGTCTGTCTTTTGAAGCCACCTAATTAGATAGTCCATTAGTGACTGGACACGTTTCGCGGGAGGGGCCATGTGGACAATCGCCTCTCCGGCCATCACCCCGACTCCGCCGATTCTAAATGTTCCCGGACGATCAAGTAACCCTGTCATCAGGACGCGGTGCGCATACAACAGGTCATCCTTCGAACATGGATCCCATTTCTCGAAAATATCATAGGCTTTTATGGCATTGCGGACTTCCTGAATTTCACGAGGCAGCGCGACTACCCTTTTCCCTTCCAGTATCGCGGTGACCTGCTCTTCGCTGAGGGTATTGCCTTCTATCGCGAGAGAGCCCTGTATCGTTCGTACGCGGTTGATTTTTCGCAACCGCAGATTATCTGATACATCATCCAGGACCGAAAGGCGGCCTACTAATTGGGAAATTGCAGCAACACGCGATACGATCGCGGAGGAAATGGTAAAGGGAGGGATATGGTTTTCTTTCATACAACCGCCAGGCAATTCCTTTATGCAAATACCATCGTTTCCACTTCCACATTAGTCTCGGTGGGAATTTCCAGGCCTGCCTCTTTCATCCCCTCGATATGGAATAGTATCGCCTGGTATATGAGCTCCTCGGTTTCATTCCGCGTATCGGCCATTGCCACGCATCCGGGCAGCGCCGGGACCGATGCGCTATACCCATCCCCGGTTTTTTCAATTATTACGATATATCTGTACATCATCCGCCTCACTATAATGCTATCTGTGCCTGTTTCAATATGCTTTTCAGCATCTTAGGCCCTATTGTTTCCGTGATCCCATGATGAGCGATCGTTACCAATCCCTTTTTTACCGGATGTTTATATTGCCGATGGCTTCCTCGCTGTCGTGAAATATACCACCCGTCATTTTCTAAAACCCTCAGCAATTCCTTATAAGTCATTATCTCATCACCGTCAATTAGTAATATAATTATCTATACGGGAGAGCACCCATTAATGTGAGCGAATTTTTTCTTTTTTCAAGCTATGATCGACCGGATAGTTACCAAATAATTGCCCTAACCGGCTTTCCGACCCTAACGCGGCGGACATTTTATTATTGACACACGCCATCACCGGGCAATAACTGACATATGAGTCTAAAATCACCGATCCGCCGCTTTTTATGGTTCGTCAACTTCCAGACCATGATCAAGCTCACGCTGCGGTGGATGTGGTGGCGCGGGAACCGGGTGTTCTTCATCTTCGAGGGCAGGGAATATACCTACCGGGAGGTCTACGCCCGGTCCGTGGAATACGCGGATTTTTTCCTGTTGCGGCGCAAACTCCTCGTGGACGGGGGAAAGCTCGGAAAGAATGAACGTTTGTCCCTGGGCGTGTACATGGAGAACACGCCGGAATACCTGTTTGCCTCCCTGGCAGCGGGACTTGTAAACGCGGTCCTGTTCGCGATCAACACGGGGTTTCGGGGCGAGACGCTGGCGAGGGTTATCGAGCAGGCGAAGATTTCGTTTTTAATCGTCAATGAGAATTCCGCCGAAGAGGTCCGGAAGATCATAAAGGACCTGACCGTGATGGGCGAAGACGACGTCCTGTGCGCGGGCGCGGGCATGGATACCGGGAAAACCGGTTTCAGGAGCCTGGAGCACTCCATAGAAGAACGCGGCGCGAAGGCGCCGCGGTGCTACCTGGTCCGCGTCGACAACTTTAGCCCCCTCATCGTCATCTATACCTCCGGCACGACGGGAATGCCCAAGGGCGTCCCCTGTACGCACATCAAGCTCGTGGGCGCGGGCTTCGTCGTGCAGTTCGCCGTGAAGCTCACGAAGAGGGACCGTGGCTACATCTCTATGCCGCTGTTTCATTCCAACGCCTGGTATATCGGCATCCTGCCGCAGCTTATCGTGGGCGGGAGTTTCGTGCTCAAGAGGAGATTCAGCGCCAGCGCCTTTGAAAGCGACATGCTGGAACACGGCGTGACGTTTCTCAACTACGTGGGACAGCCGCTCCATTACATCATTGACGCCCTCGAGAAAAAATACGGGGGCGGAGACGCGATCGTGCGGGCCCTTGCCGCGCATCCTAAGAATAAATTCCGCGCAGCCTACGGGAATGGCGCATCGGTACCCGACCGCGAGAAGCTGACGCGCTACCTGGGCATGGAGCACATCTTCGAGATATACGGCTCGACCGAGGCCGTCATCACGACCGCGAACAGGCCGGGCGATCCCCTTGAGAGCGTGGGACGCGCCCCCGGGGACGTCGTTATTATCGGCGAAGCGGGGAACGAATGCCCGCCGGGCGTGGTCGACCGGAACGGCCGGTTGGAAAACTATGACGCCGCCGTGGGGGAAATATGCAGGAAGGTGGGCACGAACAACCTCCGGTTTGAAGGCTACTACGGCAACAAGGACGCCACGGTCAGCAAGTTTCGCGGGGGCATCTACCACTCCAGCGACCTGGGCCACGTGCGCGTCGTCGGGGGGAAGCGCTACCTTTTCTTCAACGGCCGCACCGACGACTGGATCCGGAAGGACGGCGAGAACTTTTCGGCGGAGAACGTGATGCAGTTCGCGCAGAACATCCCCGGCGTCGACATCGCCGTCGCCTACGGCGTCCCCTGCCCCGTCGCCGACGAGCACGTCATGATCACGGTCCAGCTCAAGAAGGACCACGCGTTCGATCCCGGCGCCGTGCATTCCTGGCTCATGCTCCAGCAGAAGGAGGGAGGCATGGACCCCAAGTGGATGCCGGATTATATCCGCGTTATCAGCTCATTTCCCGTAAACGACACGCAGAAGATCATGGTGAGGCCTTATAAGAAGGAGTATTTCAATATCGAGCGGAATCCCGGGATGGAGATTTATTTTCGCGAGCGGGGCGATACCGCGTATCGGATTCTCACCATGGAGAAGTTTTTAGAGATTAAGGAATTGTTCAGGAAGAATGGGAGGGGGTTGGACGCGTAGCGGGGAATGCTTCACCGCGCGTTTTCCATCCCCCTGGCAGGGGATGCTTTCACGAGAGAGAGAGAGGGGCCGCCCCCTCTCTCTCTCTCGTGGCTCTCTCTCGCGCGGTCGCTCAGGCGGCGCGACAGCCTGACGCCCGAACTCGCCTCGCCGGCTGTGCTGGACTCGGCTCACAGCCGGGCGCAGACGCGACCTCCTGTCGCGCGCCCGGCACTTGGACATCCTGTCCATCGCAACGGGCTGAACTGGTTGCTGTTTCCGTGGCGATCTAGGTCTTATCGGCAGTTCCGGATGTCCCGAGTACTGCTTTGATGTGCTCTTCCACCTTTTTGGGGACACGTTGCTAACAAGGCTTTGCTTGTTGAGGCGATCTATTAGGGTAATTTTCTCGGTATTCCGACCCTCTTTATTTGGGGATCAGGTTTCTATCCTTACAATACCGCGCTACCACCTCTTCAATAGTGGGCAAATCGTGCGGATACGTATTAATTTAATCGTGACTTGCTATAAAGATCATCATCAGTTTTAAAGTCGGTATCTGTGGGCTCTTTGCCTTGATCTTCAATATATTTCATAATCATTTCATCCGTGATGTGCCCTGAACTCGCCACGAAATATCCGCGAGCCCACATATGACGCCCCCAGAATTCCCGATTTAACCCCTTATACTCTGCTAAAAGCTTATATGCGCTCTTGCCCTTTATCAATTGTACGAGTTTACTCACCGATATGTCGGGTGGCGCTGATACAAATATATGCACATGTTCTCTCGACACATGTCCTTTGATGATTTCGACATCATTGGCCCGACATATCTCGCGTATCAATTCCCTGACGCGATTCGCGATTGGTCCCCTCAAGACCGGCAAGCGGTATTTCGTTATCCACACTATATGATACTTGATATCATATACCGCATGACTCAACTTACGCTAGTTTTCCATCCCGCAAGCATACTAAAGTCTTCGACTGAAGTCGAGGGTTTTACTCCCCGTATGGGACAATAAGCGGTTCCATTCGAAGTTGCACAACCCGATGAGATATACCACACCCTTTGAAATGTCTGCACAAATTTAATCCCCTCGCAACATTCTCAATATCGTCTCGTTACCCCGGAAAGGAAGCTACAGCTTCCTTTTTATTTCACGCTCGCGGGAAGCCTGATCCCGTCGATCTGGCTCATCGCCTCGATCTCCGCGACCTTCGCGCTGCGCGTTTCCAGGACCGCCTGATCGGCGGAATAGTCCAGCGCCTCACCGGCCTTGAGCGTCACCGTCTTCGATGTCTTCTTCATGGTAATCTCGATGCTCCCCTCCCTGACTGCGAAGGTACCCGCTTTTCCCTCCTTGCGTACCTGTCCCCAGAACTGGGTGCCGCGAATGGATGCCACCGCGGTAGGCGTTTCCACCCTGAGCCGCCGGCCCTTCTCGAGCCTGCCTACCTTCATGAGGATATTGCCGTCGTCGAATTTCAGGTGAATATCGTCACCCGTAACCGCGGTGAGGTCGACCTCGCTCTTCGCCAGGAGCCTGAGCCCCGCGTGCTCGAAAATGGCGAGGTCAATCATGGCGTCCTCCCCCGTGCGCACCCTGGCGGCCGCGGATATGGCGTCGTTCAGTTTGAGTGCGGTCCATCCGCCCGCCGCCCCCTGTTCCGCGCCCCCCACGAGCATGGACACCTTGATATCCCCGCGCCGTTCGCCCGGCCCGCAGGCAACCAGCGCCGCCGTCATCAACGCCGCCGCTGCAAACATGAAGCCCCCGGCCCCGCGTGTTACGCCTTTCATAAAATTACCTCTCTTTAATAGTATAATCTATGCGCGCGCCCGGGGCGTGTCAAGGGAGCGCGCTCTCACGCCCCCGCAAATAGTGCCGTTATGCCCAATTAATTGGTGTACTAATTCAGCACCCTATTATACAATTTTGTTGACAGTCACAACTACGCGGGAATTTCGCCGGACGATCGGCTTTCCCTGCATTCCCGTTATCCCGGTCAGGCCGCGATGCGCGCGGTGAGAAGGCGGGCGTTCGTATCACCGGCCGGGGACAAAAATCAAGCATAAAGGAGTCTGCCATGAAAGCTGAGGACGTGAAAAAGATTGCGGTGATCGGTTCGGGCGCGATGGGCCACGGTATCGCCCAGGTGTGCGCCATGGCCGGGTACGAGGTCGTCATGCGCGACATCAAGCAGGAATTCCTGGACAACGGGATCGCGAAGATCAGGGAGGGCCTGCAGTTCCTGGTCGACAAGGGTAAGATGAAAGCGGAAGAGATGCGCGCCATGGCCGGCGAGCGCATCAGGACCACGACCGACATGAAGAAGGCGGTGGCCGATGCGCAGATAGTCATAGAGGCCGTTCCCGAGATCATGGATTTGAAAAAGAGCGTGTTCAAAGAAATATCGGACCTGGCGCCGGCGGACGCGATACTCGCGACCAACACCTCGACCATGAGCGTATCCGAGATCGGGGGCGTGGTCGACAATCCCTCGCGCTTCCTGGGGATGCACTTCTTCAACCCGGTGACGCGCATGAAGCTGGTCGAGATTATCTACGGCGAAAAAACCGGCGAGGACGCGGCGGAACTCCTCGCCCAGGTGACCCGGCGGTTCGACAAGCTCCCCGTCAAGGTTTTAAAAGACCGTCCCGGTTTCATCGTGAACAGGATAAGCGCCCCCAACCAGGCGCTCCTTTCCGCGATACTGGACGAGGGCAAAATAAGGCCGGACGAGCTCGACGCGGGAATGAAGAAGCTGGGCGCGAAGATGGCCCCGTTCGAGACCGCGGATTTCGTGGGCCTGGATGTGTTCTGCCACACGCTCGACTATTACTCGAAAACCCTGTCGCCGCAGTACAAGCCGGGCAAATTCCTTTCCGGCAAGATTTCAAAGGGCGAGCTGGGGATGAAAAGCGGCAAGGGCATCTATGAATGGAAGGACGGGAAGGCCATCATCGATACTTCGAAGGACAGCGCCGACGTCACCCCAATCCACCTGCTCTCCGTCCAGGTGAACGAAGCGGTGAAGGTATTCAAGGAAGGCATCGCGCAGTCGGTCGAGGACATCGATACCGCCGTGCAGTTCGGCATGAACGCGTTCGCGGGCCCCTTCGCGCTTGCCGCGGGGGATAGAGCCGAAACAGATCGTGGACGCGCTGGAGGCCATGGCGGCGCGCTACGGGCTCGACATGCTCAAGCCCGAGCCCGAGATCAGGGACGGTTCGTTCAAGACCATGGGGAAAAAGGCTTCGCCGGCGGCGAAGCCCGCCGGCCCCGAAGCAATTCTCTTCGAACAGCGCGGCCCCGTGGGCATACTCACCATAAACAAGCCCAAGGCAAACCAGCTCAGCAACGAGGTCTTCGAGGGAATACGCAGGCAACTCGATTTCATCGAGACGAACAGGGAGATACGGGCGCTCGTCATCACGGGCTCCGGCGACAGGATATTCAGCGCGGGCGCCGACCTCTCGGGGGGATTCGGTGACTATGGTCCCGTCGATTTCCTTAAGCGGGGCCAGGACGTCTGGAACAAGATCGAGGATTATTCGAAGCCGGTGATCGCCGCGATAAACGGCCACGCCCTGGGCGGCGGCGCCGAGCTCGCGCTCTCATGCCATTTCCGTTTCATAAAGAAGACCGCCCGCATAGGCCAGACCGAGACGAACCTGGGCATCATTCCCGGTTACGGGGGCACGCTGCGCCTTCCCCGCCTGGTGGGAAAATCGAAGGCCCTTGAGCTCATGATCATGGGGACTCAGATAGATGCCGCGGAGGCGCTCCGGATCGGCCTCGTCGACCGCGTGTGCGACGACGGGAAGCTCATGGAAGAGGCCCTCGCCTTCGCCAGCGAGCTCGCGGCAAGGCCCCCGATCTGCGTGAAGGCGCTCTTGAAGATCACCTCGATAAGCCCCGGCATCTCTCCGGAACAGCACCTGAAAATGGAGCGCGAGGAGCTCGTGAAGCTTTTCTCGACCAAGGACATGATCGAGGGAATGACGGCGTTCGCGCAGAAGCGGAAGCCCGAATTCAAGGGCGAATAACCGTACTGAACAGCCGCATCCGGTCGAATGAGCATGGTGCGGGCGGTTACCCGGGGGGATGCGACCCCCCGGGTATCGCCCGCCTTTTTATCAGCCGTCATTAATTCGCAATATCGCCTAACGTTAAATCCTTAGTGCCGCGAAATTTTTTCCGCACATCGCCCGCATAATTTAACACGCCTGAAATATTCGCGCCCGATTTTTTTCGCTATATTACCTCCATGTTAAATTGCGTCCCCCGGCCGCCGCGTTCGATGTAATTTTTTGACAGTTTCCTGCTCTGAAGTTTAATTATCCTTAACAATTATTCTCACTAAATTCGGAGGAGCCTACATGGATAAAATCGTTTCCAGCGACGTCGTATGGGTGCTTATCGCTACCGCCCTGGTTATGATGATGACGCCTATGCTTGCCTTTTTCTACGGGGGGCTTGTACGCAAGAAAAACGTGCTTTCCGTTCTCATGCAGTGCATGGCCATACTATGCCTCATATCGGTGCAGTGGGTACTCTTCGGCTACAGCATTTCGTTCGGCCCCGACAAGGGCGGATTTATCGGAGGGCTCGACTGGCTGGGCCTTGCGGGCGTGGGCCTGGAACCGCACGACACCTATTTCAACACGGTTCCCCACCAGCTTTTCATGGCTTTCCAGATGATGTTCGCGGTCATCACGCCGGCGCTGATAATCGGCGCATTCGTCGAAAGGATCAAGTTCTCGGGTTTCATGCTGTTCACCCTGCTCTGGGCGACGCTGGTGTACGATCCCCTGGCCCACTGGGTATGGGCGAAGGACGGCTGGCTGGCATCGATGGGAGCGCTTGATTTCGCGGGCGGCACGGTGATCCACGTGAACGCGGGTGTCGCGGCCCTGGTCTTCATCCTCCTGCTCGGAAAGCGGCACGGCGGTGAACGCCATTACGCGCCCCACAACCTTCCGTTCGCGGTGCTGGGAGCGGGCATGCTGTGGTTCGGATGGTTCGGCTTCAACGCGGGAAGCGCCGGATCGGCGGGCGGACTCGCCGTGTCCGCGTTCGTCAACACCAACACCGCCGCCGCCGCGGCAGGCCTCACGTGGATGATCCTGGACTGGACCCTGAATGAAGTGCCCACAATGCTCGGCGTGGCGACCGGCCTGGTCGCGGGACTCGTCGCGGTAACCCCCGCCGCCGGTTACGTCACCCCCTTGGCGGCGCTGGCCATAGGCGGGATGGCGGGAGTGGTCTGCTTCTTCTTCGTCACGAAGGTCAAGGCGAAATTCGGGTACGACGACTCCCTTGACGTATTCGGTGTTCACGGTGTGGGGGGTATTATCGGTGCCCTGGCCACGGGACTCTTCGCGACCAAGAGCATCAATGCCGCGGGAAACGACGGCCTCTTCTACGGAAACGCCCACCAGCTGTTGGTCCAATTCATCACCACGATCGTCGCCGTGGGTTACTCCGCGGTCATGACCTTCATTCTCTACAAGGTCGTCGACAAGCTCGTGGGAATGCGCGTCGAGCAGCGTTCCGAGAACATAGGGCTCGACCTCACGCAGCACGGTGAAACCGGCTATACGCTCCACGAGTAGCGCGAGACCCGGAATACAGTCAACCAGGAGGACTATTCATGAAGTATATCATCGCAATCATCAGGCCCCACAAGCTCGAGGACGTGCTTGCCGAGCTTGACAAGGAAGAAATTTATTTGAAGACGGTGAGCGAGGTGCTCGGCTGCGGACGCCAGAAAGGGATCACGGAGGTGTATCGCGGCGTCAAGGAGGTCGGGAACCTCTTGCGCAAGGTGAAGATCGAGGTGGCCGTCAACGAGGCGTACGTCGAGCGCACCGTGCAGGCGATCAAGCGCGGCGCGCGCGAGGGCGAGATCGGGGACGGCAAGATTTTCATCCTCGACCTCAACGACTGCATACGCATCCGTACCGACGAACGCGGCGGCGACGCGATAGGGTGAAGCCTTGTCCCGTTCGTCCGGTTGCATTATGACCATCAGGGGCCGTCCTCCAATCGGGACGGCCCCTTTCAATTAATCTACCCATTACCCACAAGACACCCCCCATACCCCCCGGGGCAACGACATTCGCCAAGGATAGTAAATGCATATTCTGCCGATTGTCGAAGTCCCCCTCCGGGGGATTTAGGGGGCCTCCTGAGGCAGTTTTGTGATGTGGGTAATGATCAGTTCAATTAAATGGAAGCCCCTAGCCTGTCTTCTGAAATCCTGTGAAGCGTCCGGTTATAAATATCGCGGATTCCCCTGCTGCATTTTTCCACGCGGTCAAGAAATACGGTCGCCGATTCTCCGCCCCGGCTCACGCGCCGGGCGAGGCCGGATAACTCGGCGGCATCGAGGGGGAGCGCGTGCACCTGCCGGTCTTCAAAAAGCTGGAGACAATGCTCAATGCTTCTCAGCAGGGTATATCCCTCGTCCAGTTGCCCAGCCTCCCCGGCGCTTATAAGTCCACGGTCCCGGAGCAGCGCCAGCGCCTTTCGCGTGTTCCCCTGGTACAACTCCGGATATTCCCACAGGGCGGCGAGCTGCAGTCCCTGGACCGCGAATTCGATGTCGCGTATCCCCCCGATGCCGTTTTTTACGTCAAATCCGTGGGAAAGCCCCCGGTTCTGCCCGAGCTCGGCCAGGTCGCGCATGCGGGCGATGCTTTGCGCGATCTCCTCGCCTCGCCGCCGCGCCGCCACGATCGGCCGCACCCGGTCGACGAATGCGCGCCCCGCCCGTTCGTTCCCCGCCACGGACCGCGCCTTGATGAGCGCCTGCAGTTCCCAAAGCGAGGCGATGCGCCCGTAGTATTCCTCCAGCGCCCCTATGCCGCTCGCCATGGGGCCTGCGCTGCCATGCGGACGCAATCGAATATCCACCCGGTAGGCGTACCCATCGCCGGTCTGCCTCGAAAGGTCATCGATCAGGCGCTCCATGAGTGCGGCCTCTTCCGCCGCCTCGCCTTCCCGGTCGACAACCAGGAGGAGATCGATATCGGAGCTGTAATTGAGCTCCGCGCCGCCGAGTTTACCGAGTGCAATGACGGAATAGTCGCTCCGGAGGGCCCATCCGGGCAGTCTCGCGCTCCTGGCAACGCTCGCCTCCACGAACGCGTCGGCAAGGATCGAGAGGTCCGATACAATATCGTCCAGGGGCATGCCCAGGCAGATGTCCCGCGTGCCTATACGGAGTATCTCGCGTCGTTTAACACGACGAATACGCGCGCGCCATTCGTCGTCGATACCCCTTGAGCCCGGACCGCCGGAAAGCTCGCGCACCAGGGCATCTTTCGAAAGCGGCCGGTAGAGATTGTTCGGGTCGAGGGTCCAGTCAAGAAAATCCGGGTTACCGATAAGGATGTCCGCCAGGAACTGGCTGGCGGCAAAGATGCCCGCGAGAAGCTCCAATTTACGGGGCTGGCTCGACATGGAGCGGAAGTGAGCGGCCGGATCGCCTATGGCCTCGGTGAAACGCTCCCAATTGTTCAGGGCCATGTCCGGATCGGCCGACTGCCGCATGAAATCCGCGGCGAGCACGGATAACCTGGTGAAGCGCCCGCGATCCCCCGCTCTTCCGGACAGGCGCTTCAGGTTTTCCATCGCCCGTTTTGAATTTTGGAATCCGTACCTCGCCAGAACCGCGACGGCATCGATCCCCGGGGAATCGCTTCCTGCGACGACAAGATCGGCTATCGTCCCCTCCCCGCTTATGAGCAGGCCCTCCGTGCCGAAATGGCGAGTGATGAAGGCCCTCACCAACGCGGTATGGGTGTCAAAGTCAACGTGCAGCTGCTGCGCCGCAGAAAGACCGTCGGCGAAGCCATAGCCCATGCGACGGGCCACGTGGCCGTATTCCAGTGAGCCCGGGGCGGGAAGGAAGAGATCGCGGGCGTTTCCGCGAAGCATGCGAAGCCCGTTGATGAGGCGCCGGAGAAAATCGTACGCCTCGCCAATCTCGTCCCCTTCGTCCGCGGTGAGCACCCCGCACCGGGCGAGACCCGCCAGGGCGCTGTGTATCCGCGGCGTCCTGAGCGCGGGATTCTGCCACCCGAAGCGCACCTGCAGGAGCTGCACCGCGTACTCGAGATCGGCGAGCGCCCCCGGGGTGTATTTCGCGTTGGGGCGCAAACCGGCGAGCTCTTTAAACTGGCGCTCCCGCAAACGGTGAATCTCGCCGATATCGATGGAGCCCCCGCCGTAAATGAACTCGTCCCTGAGCCGCTCGAGCCGGGCGCCAAAGGACCGGTCGCCCCCGATGCAGCGCATCCTGACCAGTGAAAGGCGCTCCCAGGAGCGCGCATCGCCCCGGAGGCCATAATAGCGGCAGAAGGCGTCCAGGCTCACGGCCAGGGGACCGTCTCCTCCATAGGGGCGGAGCCTGAGATCGATCTCGAAAATTCCTTCCCTTTTCGCGCGCACGGCGGCGACGAGCATCTGTACCATGCGCTCGAAATATTCGGTGTTGGGAACGGGGGTCCCGCCGTTCGTTTCACCGGCGTCGCTGTAGACGATCATGAGTTCCAGATCCGAGGCGTAGCCCAGGGCCGCTCCTCCCATCTTTCCCAGGGCCATGACGGCGTACTGGGCTTCAAGCCCCGCAACGGTGCGCGGGTCGCCGTACAGGGCGGCGAGCTCCCGAAAAGCCGCCCCCACGGCCGCGCGAATGACCGCTTCCGCCAGTTCCGTGAGATGTTCGGCGAAGGACCGGAAGTCGCGGCCGGCGTTAAGCAGGTGGTCGAGGTCTATCAGGAAAATTTCGCGATCCTTGAATTCGTTCAAGGCCGCGATCTTTTCCGCATAGTCCCGGCGCCCGTCCATGACCTCCGCGAGACGGGAGTCGATCTGCCCCAGGGGACATGCGAACGCCCTGTCCGGACCTCCGCCCAGGAGCGGCAGCACGGTCTCGTATTGCAGGCGCACTACGTCCTCCCACAGGAAGGTGCTGGCGCCAAGGAGCTTCGCCAGGTCTTTCATGAACCGCGGATCCGCGATGAGGGCGCGCCAGTCTTCACGTCCCGGGAGGCCGGTAATATCGGCGAGCAGGAGTTCGAAGCGCACAAGCGCCTCGAACGGATCGGGGGCGGCCGCGAGAAAATAGGTGAACTGCTTGGCCAGGAGGGTGGTGAACGTAATCTCGTCCTGTTTGCGCGTTCCGATGACGCTTCCCCCCGCCGTATCGACGAACGTTATTTCGTCGGTGGCCTCGCCTTCCGATGTTTCGATAACCACCTCTTCTATTTCAATCCCCTGGAGACCGAGCGCTCCCGTGAGCGCGTAAAGGAAGTACGGGGTATCCTGGCCGGTAACGCGCATGAGTGTGGAGGGGGCCTGTATGGGGAACATTTCGACCGAAATGGGATAGAAGATTTCCGGCGCACCAAGCCTGGAGGGAAGGGAATCGGCAACCAGTTCGTTGACATAGCGGCGCGCCCGTACGGCCGATTCGTCGTCCCCCCTTTCGAGCAGGGCGAAAAATCCGGCCACGTGCCTGCGCACATCGGCGATCCAGAGCGGGGAATAGATAGCGCCCGCCAGCGCGCCCCTGAATCGGTCGATAATGACCCGCCGCCCGGACGGCAGCGGCGCCGCGCGGCTCGAAGAAAATATCCTGCCCGATACGGTCTGAAATCCCATGGCCGAGAGAACGCCCGTGATCATGGACAGGACCCCCGGATGATCGTACCCGATAACCGTCATGGAAATCCCGAGGGAATCCTCGCGCGCATCGAGAAAGACCGGCGTGCCCGCCGAAAGTCCGGCCAGCGTTGCGCAGTGGCGGGTTATCTCCGGCTCGCCAAAGCTGGAATAGTATGAATCGGAAAAGGCGCCCAGGTACCACTCCGCAAAACCGGGATCGATGCCGGAAAGCGCGGAGCGCAGGCTGTCGAATGAAGGACGCGATTCCATACTGTGGAAACGATACCGATCATCATCGGGTTAATCAATAATAATTGTCCCTTTCTTCCGGCACTAGAAACAAAAAGGGGGCCTCACCGGCCCCCTTTCAAAGAATTCCCTCTCTCGTGTTTAGAGATCGTAGTAAAGGGCGAACTCCCAGGGATGCGGCCGAAGGTCCATGGCCTCAACCTCTTTTTCCATCTTGTACCCGATCCAGGTCTCGATGACGTCCGGGGTGAAAACGTCCCCCTTCAATAAAAAGGCATGGTCCTTCTCGAGTGCGCCCAACGCCTCGCGAAGCGATCCCGGCGTATGCGGCACCTTCGCCAGCTCCTCTTTGGGAAGGTCGTAAATGTCCTTATCCAGGGGTTGACCCGGATCGATCTTGTTGACTATACCGTCGATCGCCGCCATCAGGATGGCGGAAAACGCAAGGTACCCGTTGCAGCTCGGATCGGGGCACCGGAACTCGAAGCGCTTCGCCTTCTCCGACTTGGAGTACATGGGTATGCGGACCGCGGCGCTGCGGTTGCGGCTCGAATACGCGAGGTTCACGGGGGCTTCGAATCCGGGGACAAGGCGTCGATAGCTGTTCGTAGTCGGATTCGTTATGGCAAGGAGGGCCGGGGCGTGTTTGAGTATCCCGCCGATCGCGTACAGGGCAGTCTGCGAGAGTCCGGCGTACCCGTCGCCAAAGAAAAGATTTTTGCCGCCCTTCCAGATGGACAGGTGCACGTGCATACCCGATCCGTTGTCCTGGAAGAGGGGTTTCGGCATGAAGGTCACCGTCTTGCCGTATTGCTTTGCGACATTTTTAATGACGTACTTGTATTTGAGAAGCTTGTCCCCCATCTCGACCAGCGGGGAAAAGCGCATGTCGATTTCTGCCTGTCCGCCGGTCGCCACCTCGTGGTGCTGCGCCTCGATCTCCACCCCGATTTTCTCCAGGATGAGCATCATCTCGCTGCGGATGTCCTGCTGGCTGTCCGTGGGCGGCACGGGGAAATAGCCCTCCTTGGGCCGAATCTTGTACCCCAGGTTGTTGGGCGACTCTTCACGCCCCGTATTCCAGTTTCCTTCATCGGAATCGATGAAGTAGTATCCGCTGTTCGTGTTCTGGTCGAACCGGATGCTGTCGAAGATGAAGAACTCGGCCTCGGGCCCGAAATAGGCGATATCGCCGATCCCGGTGGACTTGAGGTAATTCTCCGCCTTGATGGCGATGTTGCGCGGGTCGCGGGTATAGTCCTTGCCGGTCACGGGGTCCCCGATGTTGCATACGAGCACGAGCGTCTTGTGCTTGAAGAAGGGATCGAGAAACGCCGTATCGGGAACGGGCTTGATAAGCATATCCGATTCGTTGATCGCCTGCCATCCCCTGATGCTGGATCCATCGAACCCGAGCCCCTCGGTGAACACGCTTTCGTCAAACTCGCGGGCGGGAATCGAAAAGTGCTGCCAGATCCCGGGGAAGTCCATGAACCTGAAATCGATCACCTCGACCGCTTCCTTCTTGATGAATTGCATGACGTCTTGAACTGTCTTCATGGAAATCACTCCTAGCGTTATTATTATAAATATACGGAAAAGTAGTACCATTCCCCGCGTACGTCAATGCCGACCCGTGAACATGATCTTTTTTTCATCCTTATTTAACTTAGGCGTAACAAGGTATGCTGATATATGGATTTTCCGCTATGAGGGAACGAAGCGGTGCGCCCGCGAATGGTACCGGCCTGCCCCTATCGCGTTCCCTGAAAGCGTGGGGTACCGATATTGCCTATTTAACATGTATGTAACATATCACTTCGATTTGTCGTTTGACAGAATGAAGCGGCTCTTTCATTTTCTGCCCAATCAAGCCAAAAAATGAGTATTACTTAACAATATGCTCGGGCCGATAAACCTTCGCATAACCCCAGAAGGAGGAAGCAGTCACATGTCAGAGTCAACGCCGATCAATTCTACCAATGTTTCAATTTGCAAGGAAAAGGACATGCCGGTATCCCGCTACTACGGCGAGAACACGTTCAATCTCACCGCGATGCTGGAGAAACTTCCCAGAGACATTTACGACAGCATGGTCGAGATTCTCCACGGGCAGCGCACCCTCGACATCACCATAGCCAACGCGGTCGCGCACGCGATGAAGGAATGGGCGCTCGAGAAAGGGGCCACGCATTACTGCCACTGGTTCCAGCCCATGACCGGCTCCACCGCGGAAAAGCACGACGCCTTCATCGAACCCGCCGAAAACGGCATGGGCATTGAGCGCTTTTCCGGCAAGCAACTGTGGCAGGGCGAGCCCGACGCCTCCAGCTTCCCGAGCGGCGGAATCCGCTCGACGTTCGAAGCGCGCGGTTACACGGCGTGGGATCCCTCGAGCCCCGCGTTCATACTCCAGCGCGGAATCGGGACCGTGCTGTGCATCCCCTCGGTGTTCATTTCCTACTCCGGGGAAGCGCTCGACAAGAAGACCCCGCTCCTGCGCTCGATCAACGCCATCAACAAGAGCGCGCTCTCGATTGTAGGCCTCCTGAACAACAGCAAGGCGAAGCGCATCTACGCGACGCTGGGACCCGAGCAGGAATATTTCCTTATCGACCAGGATTACTACCAGGAACGCAAGGACCTTGTGCTCAGCTCGCGTACGCTCCTGGGCGGCGAGCCCCCCAAGGGCCAGCAGCTGGAAGACCACTATTTCGGGAGCATCAAGGAGCGCATCCTCTCCTACATGCATGACGTCGAGGAGGAGCTTTTCAAGCTGGGCATCCCGGCGAAGACCCGTCACAACGAGGTGGCCCCGAGCCAGTTCGAAATCGCCCCCATGTACGAAGAGGCGAACCTTGCCGTAGACCACAACTACCTGGTCATGGATACGCTGCGCACCGTCGCCATCAAGCACGGGCTCGCCGCGCTCCTGCACGAGAAACCCTTCGCGGGCATCAACGGGTCGGGCAAGCACCTGAACTGGTCGCTTTCGGACGACCTGGGGAACAACCTGCTCAACCCGGGCAAAACGCCGCATGACAACATCCAGTTTCTCGTGGTCCTGATCGCGACCATCCGCGCGGTCTACCTCCACGCCGACCTGCTCCGCGCGGCCGTCGCGTCGAGCGGCAACGACCACCGCCTGGGCGCGAACGAAGCCCCCCCCGCGATCATCTCGGTCTTCCTGGGCGAACAGCTCACGCAGATAATCGAGAACATCGAGAAGGGGCTCGTAACCTCCGCGTCGAACGCGGCGATCATCGACCTGGGGCTCTCGAAACTGCCCATTCTTTCCAAGGACAGCACCGACCGCAACAGGACTTCGCCGTTCGCCTTCACCGGGAACAAGTTCGAATTCCGCGCGGTAGGCTCGTCCCAGTCGATCGCCTTCTCCGCGACCGTGCTCAATACGATCGTGGCGGAAAGCCTGGACGTGCTCGCCTCCAAGATCAAGGCGAAGGGCGGTGACGTGAAGCAGGCCGCGCTCGACGTGATTCGCGAGGAGATCAAGACCCTCAAGCCCATACTGTACATGGGCGACAACTACACGAAGGAATGGGAAGACGAGGCGAAACGGCGCGGGCTTCCGAACAAGAAGACCACGCCCGAATCCCTCACCGATCTCGTCACGGAAAAGGCGCTTTCGCTCTTCGAAAAATACGGCGTGCTCTCCAAGGTGGAGCTCAAATCGCGGTATCACATCCGCGTGGAGCGCTACGTCAAGGAGCTCGACATCGAGGCGATGACGCTTTATTCGATGGTGCAGAACCAGGTGATCCCCGCCGGCCTTGATTACCAGTACAAGGTCGCGACCTCGATCGCGTCGGTCTCCGAAATACTCGGCGATTCGTCCGACCTCAAGGTCCAGAAGGAGCTCCTGAAGACCGTGTTGTCGCTCGTGAGCGCCCTGCAGACCTCGGTCAACGACCTCAAGGCCAGGAACGACAAGGCCGGGGCCATGCATGACGAGGAGAAGAAGGCCGCGTATTACTGTAATGAGATCAAGAAGGTAATGATCGAGATCCGCGAAAAAGCGGACATCCTGGAAGAGTATATCGACGACTCGATATGGCCGCTTCCCAAGTTCTGGGAGATGCTCTTCATCAGCTAGTCCGGGCATTGCCGGGTACACAATGGCGAAGGCGCGCAAACGTTTGCGCGCCTTCGCCATTTGTGCGCCTTCGCCATTTGCGTGCACATCGGAGTCACCCGTCCAGGACCTCTCGTATCTTCTTCGCGAGCGCCTGGGGGCTGAACGGCTTGGCGATGAAGCTGATATCCCCCTGCAGCACCCCGTGGTGAAGCACCACGTCCTCGGTGTAGCCCGATGCGTACAGCACCTTGCACTCGGGACGCTTCTCGATCAGTTTCTCCGCCAGGGCGCGCCCGTTCATGCCCGGAAGGACCACGTCGGTCAGCAACATGTCGATCCGCCCCTCGTGGCGGGCTGCGGCGCGCAGTGCCTCCTCCGCCGTCGAGCTCGATATGACCGTGTACCCCAGGTTTTTCAACACGCTCAGCGAGAACCGGAGGACGAGATCGTCGTCCTCGACCAGGAGGATCGTCTCCGTGCCTCCGGGCGCCGTTCTGGATGAGCGCCGCTCCGCGGAGGCCTCCTCTCCCGCCGCGATCCTTGGGAAGTAGACCTTGAAGGTGGTGCCCATCCCCGGCTCCGAATACACCTCGATGGTCCCGTTGTTCTGGCGTACCGCGCCGTATATGGTGGCAAGCCCCAGGCCCGTCCCCTTTCCCTTGGGCTTCGTGGTGAAGAAGGGCTCGAAAAGGTGCCGCTTCACCTCCTCGTCCATCCCCGTCCCGGTATCGCTCACCGAAAGCATCACGTACTCGCCCGGTTGCACCGTGAGGTGGGTCCTCCCGTACTTCTCGTCGAAGCTGGCATTCATCGTTTCGATGGCCAGCCTTCCCCCGTCCGGCATCGCGTCGCGCGCGTTGACCGCGAGATTGATCACCACCTGCTCGATCTGCCCGGGGTCCGCCCGGACCTTCCACAGCTTCTGCTGCATCACCGTTTTCAGCGTGATATGCTCGCCAATCACGCGCGCGAGCATCTTCTGCATCCCCGCGATGAGCTCGTTGAGATCGAGTGTCCTGGGCTCGATGACCTGCTTGCGGGAAAACGCGAGGAGCTGCCTGGTAAGCGTCGCGGCGCTCTCGGCCGCCTTGGATATCCCCAGGAAGTGCGGGTACGCGGCCCCGCCCTGGTCGGCGTTCATGAGACCAAGCTCCGCGTGGCCCAGGATCGCGGTGAGCAGGTTGTTGAAATCGTGGGCGATGCCGCCCGCCATCTGGCCGATCGATTCCATTTTCTGCGATTGGCGCAGCTGATCCTCGAGGCGCGCGCGTTCCTCCTGGTGCGCCTTCTTTTCGGTGATATCGGCGGCGACGATGATCGCGTGGGGCACCGCCCCTATCGTGACGATCTCCGCGGACGCGAGCACCGTTCTCGCGGATCCCGCCTTGGTCGTTATTCCCAGCTCGCGTTCCAGGATAATGCCGTCCCGTTCAAGGTCTCCGCGGAGCTGGTCCCACGTGCCCTCGGTCCTGAGCACGCCGGTCTCCAGGAGCGAGCGTCCCATGATCTCCCCGCGCTCGATTCCCAGGAGCCTGCACGCCTGGTCGCTTACCTCCGCGACCCTGGCCCCGTCCAGGGTCGCGAGTATGATCGCCAGGGGGCTCAGGTGAAATGACTTCGAAAACTTTTCCTCGGAGCGCACCAGGAGCTCCTCGGTCCGTATCCGCTCCGCGATGTCGGTCTCCGCCTTTTCCAGTGTGCGCCGGTTGATCGAATAGACGTTGTACGCAATTACGGTGACCGCGAGCAGCGTGACGGTATTATCAGACAGGTAGTCGATGAACGAGCTGTAGGGAAGGTTGAGATCGTCCCTGAAAATGAACATGAAGGCGTATAGGGTGACGATATTAACCGCGGAATAGAAAATGATTCCCAGGGGCTTTTTTAAAATGATCAGGGGCGTCATGGAGAGCAGGCCGATTATGAGGGAAATTGAATCAAGACGCGAGACGACGTACGACCGGTCCAGGAAGATCACGGTCCAGGTCGTGACGAACCCGCACACGAGAAGCATATGCGCCGCGATCGTAAAATTGCCCCGCGCCAGGAACCAGAGCCCGATCGCCGGGAAGGATAATCCCGCGATGAGAGGTCCGAGCACCTTGAAATTCAGGGAGTATCCGTACAGGGGGTTGTTCAGGTGGGCGAACCCGGACACGATTATGACCGTGCCGATAACCAGGATCTCGGTCAGGGAGCAGTAGGCGACGAATCGCGCCTTGAGCCTCACGACAAAGCTCGTCCCGTCGTAACGCTTCAATAAATGGGCCAGCAGATTTTCCAGTATCATCATGCCGGACGGAGTATACCCCACTGGTCGCGCGGAGTCGAATAATTTTTTCAGCCGATTCGCCTGGCGGGTTTAAAAACGCGCGTATTCCCTGTCCGCGCGGTTGATGAGCTGGATATGCCGGTACTTGCCTTTTTTCCGACCCTCGTCAAGTATACGCAGCCCCTCGCGCCTGCATCGCGGGCACGCCCCGACCGGGATCTCCACCCCCAGGCAAAGCGGGTTCACCGTGCTCAACGTCTCGATCTTCAGCACGCCGGCGCACTCGTCGCACACCATTACCGATTCCACCTGGTTTTCCTGGATGCCGTCGGTGTCATAGTAAATGTTTTTCTTGCGTACCGAATAGTTCCCGGGCATTCCCCTTGACGCGTGGTCCGCGAGGTGCGCATAGGTGTCGAGAATCTCGTCCGCGATCTTCTTTATATACTGCGTGACGCCTGCGTCCTGTTTCAACGAATCGCGGTCGAAATCGGGCTCGCGCACGGAGGAATAATCGACGCCCGCCATGGCCAGGGCTATCCCCAGGTTGACGTAGGGCAGCGCCCCCTGTATCGCGTACCCGCCCTCGAGCACGGCGATGTCCGGGTTCAGCACCTCGTTCAGGCGCGCATAGCCCTGCGCCGAAAAGTTCATGTTCGTGATGGGATCGGAGTAGTGATTGTCCTGGCCGGCGCTGTTGATCACCAGGTCCGGCTTGAAGTCTTTCAGGATGGGCATGATGATTTTTTCGAGCGCGAACAGGAATCCGTCATCGGCCGTTTCCGGCGGCAGGGGGATATTGATCGTCCTGCCTATTGCATTGGGACCCCCCAGCTCGCCGATAAAGCCCGAACCGGGATACAGCGTACGGCCGTCCTGGTGGACCGATATGTACAGGGTGTGGGGATCGTGCCAGTAGATGTCCTGGGTGCCGTCGCCGTGGTGGCAATCCGTGTCTACGACGGCGATTCGCTTCTGCCCGTAATGCTCGCGGATATACTCGATCATTATGGCCTCGATGTTGACGTTACAAAACCCGCGCGCCCCGTGCACCACCTTCATCGCGTGATGTCCCGGCGGGCGCACCAGCGCGAACGCCCTGTCTTCCTTTTTGTCGAGCACCAGCCGCGCGGCCTTTATCGCGCCCCCCGCCGACACCAGGTGCGATTCCGTGAGGATGTGGGGCGTGTCGGGAAAGCAGAAATGGGCCCGCTCCACGTCCTGGACCGTCGCGAGATCCGGCTTGTACTCGGTGATGCCGTCGATATCGAAGAGACCCTCCTCGACGAGCTGGTCCTGCGTATACAGGAGCCTCTCCTGCCGCTCCGGGTGCGTGGGGCTTATCGCCCAGTCGTACGCGGGGAAGAATATAATGCCCAGTTTCCTTTCCGATTTCATCATTGCCCCGCCACCGCTCCCGCAAATTCCTCGAGCACACCCGGCTTCACCTGGCAGCGCACGCGGATGTTCTTGCCCGTCGCCGTGAAGCCGCGCACCATATGGAAGACCGAGGACTCCACCACCTCGGCGCTTATATCCACGTCGGTCACCTGCTGCGCGCGCATATGATCGAGAAGATAGCGCTTCGCGTCCTTCTCGGCGTCCGCGAGCGCGTAGCCCGGGGTGATCTCGCGCGCCACGTTGAGGTCGGGTATGATGAGGCGCCTCTGTTCCGTGTCCGCGAGGAGCTCGATGTACATGGTGGTCCTGGCGAGCCCCGCGCCCACGGCGTTCGCGACGCCGTGGTGGTTCGGGAGCACCGTCTTCACCCCCATCGCCTTCTCTATAAGCGGGGCGAAGGTGCGCGCCGGGCCGCCCACGACGTAGACCGTGCGCGGCTCTATGCGCTTACCCTCGATCATCTCGTGGATGGTGTAGACGGGACGCTCGTTGACCTGGGAGACCAGCGCCTCAACCTGTCCGCGTATCGACGCCACCGCCGTCTCCACCGCGGCGTTCGCCAGCTCGGCCGGCTTCATCCCGTGTCTTTTCGCGAGCTCCCCGATCCCCTTCGCCGAGCGATCCGTGCCCCCGTAACTCGAAAATCCGCCGACATTGCACGCGTCGGTAAGCGTGGGGTGCGCGCCGCCGTCCGCCATTGAAAAACCGCGCCGCACGGGACCCACGAGCACCGCGCCGTCGCGCACTTCGAGTGCGGAGTCCCCGCCCACGCCAATGGACCGCGTGCGCAGCGCCCTCACCAGGGTGGGCCGCCCGTCGAGCGAAATGCCGTCGGGCTCGATGAGCGGGTCGCCCGCGGCGAAGACGGCGATGTCGGTCGTGGTGCCGCCGATATCGAGCAGCACCGAATCCTCCGCGGGCCTGCAGAGTGCGACGATGCCCATAACGCTCGCCGCGGGCCCGGAGAGTATCGTCTCGACCGGGAGGCTGCGGGAGAGCGCGAGCGGCATGGTGCCGCCGTCGGCCTTGAGGACGCAGAGCGCGGCGCGAATCCCCAGGGCGCGCACGCCCTCCTCGACCGCGTCGGCGAATTGCGTATAACGGCGCCACACGGCGGAATTGTAATACGCGGTCGCGATGCGGCGCGGGAAATTGAGCCTCCCGGAGAGCAGGTGGCCCGCGGTGGTGAAATCCGACTGCGCAGCGAGCGCATCCCTGATTGCGTTTTCGTGCGTGATGTTGCGGGTCGAGAACTTTCCCACCGCGGCGTACACCCTGAGTCCCGCCTTGCGGAACGCCTTCGCCGCCGCGTCGAGCGACTTCTCGTCGAGCATTGCCGTCTGGGTTCCGCGGTGATCTATCGAGCCCGGGACGAAGGCGAAATGGTCCCCTGTGGAAAATCCCCGCGGGTCTATCCCGGCGCCCGCCGTGACGACGACGCCCACCTTCTCCGCCTTCCCCTCCACGATCGCGTTCGTGGAGAGCGTCGTGCTCAGGTTCACGCGGGTGACGGCCGCGGCATCGGTCCCGCCAATCACCGCGCGTATGCCCGCGATCACCGACTCGAGCAGGTCTTCATGGTTGGTGGGAACCTTCGCCTGGGCGAGGATGCCTTCCTTCCCGATGAGCACGCTGTCGGTATGGGTCCCGCCCACGTCAAGCCCGATAAGCATAGCCGCCCCCGAAGCATCGATTCGCGGCGCGCGGTGCGCGGCGGCCGCGTGGGTATCGGATACCCCGAAAATATGGCCGCGTCAAGGAAAAAGCCGCTTGCGCCGCAAAAAGGCCGGGGATAGACTGCATTCATTAAACTACCGGAGACGCCATGGAATCCGTGAATACGAAGGACGCAGGTTCAGGGACGCTTCTCCTCGAGGCGCGCTTTGACGGCGATCCGGGTCCGATACTGCCCCGGTTGCGCATCGGCGCCGGGAGCCCCCATGCCGCGCGCGCGCGGGACCTCATCGCGCAGGCCGCCTCGATCGCGCGACCCCGCGCCGCCTGGCGCGAAAGCCCCGTACGGCGCGAGGACGACGCCTCCGTCGTGCTGGAAGAAACCAGGTTCCCCAGCACGCTTCTCGCCGAAAACCTGTGCGACACCGAACTCGCGTACCCCTTCATCGCGACCGCGGGCCCCCAGGCGGAGGAATGGGCCGCGGGCAAGGACGACATGCTCGAGCGCTACTGGGCCGACGAGATCGCGGGGCTCGTCCTCGAGAGCGCGGTCGTCGCGCTCATGGCGAGGCTCTCGGAGGGACGGGAGCACGGCGCCGTCTCCATGGTGAACCCGGGCTCGCTCAAGGAATGGCCCATCGAGGGTCAACGGGAGCTTTTCGGTCTGCTTGAGCGCGAGGCGCGTGCGCTGGGCGTTGCGCTGGGAGATAACTTCATGATGAGACCGCTCAAGTCCGTTTCCGGGATAATCTATTTCTCGGAGCATGCGTTCATAAACTGCATGCGGTGCCCCCGGCAGGAATGTCCCAAGCGGCGCGCCCCATTCCAGGGAAAAGACGCCGTGTCCGGTTCGTGTCTTTAAATACGCTCCCCCCGGGGAATTAAAGCTCGACCAGGTTTTCCAGGATGAGCCCGAAAAACCCGTGTCCCGCGGAGCCGTAGAACCACCCCATGTGCGCCGCGCACAGCCCGCAGAGCGCGAATTGCCATGAGTATCCCGGAAACCACGTATGTTCGTCCGTCGCTTCCCCCGCGACGACGCAGCCCTTCGCCCGGGTGAAGCACCCGATCCGGAAGCGTATGCCCGCCGGATTCATGAATGAATGCGTATGATTTCCCCCCATTTCAAGGGATTCGGCGCGCGAGGTGATCTCGTGGCCGCAGAATTTGCAGATAAGCGTCTTCTTCTTCCCGGTGCGGGTTTCCTTGAGCGTAAGGATCTCGATCTCCGTATGCCCGGGCGGCTCGGACGAGGTCTTCTTCAGTTCGATTTCCGGTCTCGGGGAAGTGATCTCCAGTATCAGCTGCATTGGGCTGGCATTCGTCAGTAACGGTAACTGGGTATAATCTATACAATAGAACGCAAGCTGTAAAGCGAATTTGCGGTCGGTCGCCGGCGGCACTGGCGATCATAATTTTCAAAAAATCTTTGCCTTCGCACCGCCGGCGTTCCATCATATGGAAAAATCACTCGCGCAGGGAGTCCGCCCTCATGAAAATCACGCAGGAAACGATCAGCCTCGCCACCACCGCGCGGGAGGCGTTATACGACATCACCTCCGGGGTGCGGGCGGTCGTCGCGCGCAGCGGCGTGACGACGGGGACGGTATCGGTCTATGTCCAGGGGGCCACGGCCGCGGTGATGATCCAGGAGAACTGGGACGAAAGCGTACGGAACGACTGCATCCGTCTCCTGCGAGAACTGGTACCGCGCGGCGTCTGGGAACACGACCGGCAGGACGGCAACGGGGACGCCCATCTTAAGGCGGGCATCGTGGGGCCGGGCGAGACGGTCCCCGTCATCGGGGGAACGCTGGGGCTCTCGCGATGGCAGAATATTTTCCTGTGCGAGTTCGACGGGCCGCGCGACACGCGCGCGATCGTAGTCACGGTCATGGGGGCGTGATGGATTTACGCGCCCGCCCCGCTACAGCTTGAGTGCCCATTCCTTTCCCAGGAGCCTGCTTCCCGCCTTCATCTGTTTAATGAAGATCGAGCGGAACCGATCGCCCAGGAGCGCCCGCTTGACCGGCTTCAGCCGCAGCACGCCCCCCAGGAAGGCACGCATCACGTCCTGGGTGACGCTCATAGGGTTGTCGAATATCTGGTTCTGGAGCGTGCCCTTTTCAAGGGTTTGCAGAATCACCCGCTCGAATGTCGTCTCCGGGTGAATGACCCTCTGGCCTCGCTTCTCAAGCATGATCGCGCGCGGCTTGCAGTGCATCGTGCACACGCCGCACCCCAGGCAGAAGGACTCGTCAAGCACCGGTCTCTTCTTTTTGTCGCCGGCGTCCCCCTGGACGGGGACCATCTCGATCGCGTTGGCGGCACACTCCTTTGCGCATTTGCCGCAGCCGGTGCACGCGTCATCGTCGATGCGCGCGATGAAGGTGGAGGTCACCATCATCTGCGTGTAGCCGTAGGTGTTGATCGCCTGCAGGGCGTTGCAGCAGCACTTGCAGCACTGGCAGATGAATGTCACGTTCCGCTGCACGTTGTCCGCGTTGAACACGAGCCCCAGGTCCCTGGACCTCTCGATGTTCGCGAGCATCTCTCCTTTCGAAACCTCCCGCGCCAGACCGTTGCGTATCCAGTAATCCGCCGAGTAGCCGAACGTAGAGCAGGTGTCCAGGGGGTTGTCGCAGTGCTTGTGCCCGGCGTGCAGCTTCTCGTGCCTGCACGAACAGGTCCCGATAGCGAACCGGTCCCACCCGCGCACGATCTCCGTCGCCTTCTCGTAGTCGAGGATTTCCACGTGGGGAAGATCCCGGACGCTTTCCTCGTAGGGCAGCGCGCGCATGATCGAGTACGCGCCCCCCTCCCCGAAATTCGCGGCGTGCAGCGCGCCGTGCTCGTGGTGAAAGTACTCGTAGAAGAGCCGCGCCATTTTTTTTATGTCGAGGTTACCGCCGGTGCGCATCATCGTGAACTCGAAGATGCCTATCACGAAGGGCGAGGGCATGTAGCGGTACTCGCCCTCGATGAAGAGATCCACGACGAGTCCCTTCCGGCAAAGCCCCTCGAGGAGATTCCGCAGGCGCGCCTCGTCGTAGTTCGTCAGCTTCGCGATGCGCGCGAGGGGCGAGAGGCCGTAGGGCATCATGATGACGAGGTCGGCCTCGTCCGCGGTGTAGAGCTCTTTCAGGATTTCATGCAGGGTCCCGTTCCAGGGAACGCGGAAGGTGAGGCTGTCGATTTTCTTTCCAAGCTCCCGATACCTGTCTTTAGGCGTCATGTGTCCCATGCGGCTGTCCCCCCTCCATTTCGTAACGGATTCCGTCGTTGTTGCCGTAGAGACGTCCCGACGGGACGTCTCTACGGCAACAACGACCTACGGCAACATTCACGCCTCCCTGATGAACGCCTCGTACTCGCGCGCCACCTCCCGCTCCGCCTCGATGCGGATCCCCTCGAGCTCGGAGGAAACGCGGTGCGCGATCTGGGTCACATCGCCGTCGATCGCCGATTCATCCGCCATATCGCGGAGGGTCCTCAGGGTGTCGGGGAGCGAGAGCCCCGGGCGATACGGCCGGTCCTCGGTCAGGGCGGTGAAAATATCGGCGACAGCCACTATCCTGTCGCCGTACGAGAGCGAGGCCCCGCGATGATGGAAGGGATATCCCTTTCCGTCCAGGCGCTCGTGGTGTGACGACGCCCAGCGGTTGATCTGCTCGAAGCCCTCGATCTCCTCCAGCAGGTGGTAGGTATGGAATGAGTGGCTTCGCATCATGCTCCACTCGTCCTGTGTGAGCGCCTCGCCCTTATCCAGGATTTCGGCGGGAACGACGAGCTTCCCCAGGTCGTGGAGATAGCCGGCGATCTTCATGCCGGCGCATTCGCTGGGCGACATCCCCGCGTGGCCCGCGAGCGATTCGGCCACCATCGCCACGCGGCTGGAGTGAATGGCGGTGAAGCGGCTGCGAAAGTCGATAACCCTTCCGAAGAGGCGGGCGCACTGCATCGCGGCAACAATGTCGAGCCTCACGTCGAGCGCTTCCATTTTCCGGGAGATATACGTGTCCATGGCACGCGAGCTCACGGTGAGCCAGAAATGCTCCTTCCCGGCGAGGCCGAGAAACGCCTCCACCGCTTCCGGGTGGAATATCCTGCCCGATCCCGGGCGGATCGTCTCCCCGATAAACCTCGCCTGGTCGAGCACGCACGAATCGCCCTTCATGAGAATGGCGATCCGGTCGGCCAGGTGGATGATGTAACTGCCCCTGGGCACGAGCGAATCGCGGAGGGTGGCCGGCAGCGGGGCGTCGTAGTGGTGATGGTGAAAGCGCACCAGGGGAGCGATCCCCGCCAGGGGCGCAAATGACCGGATATGCCGGTACCCCAGCTCCGCGTGCCGCTCGGCGTTCTGTACGTCGAAATTCAGGAGCGCGAGCCGTTCCCCCAGGGAGAGCGCCCCGATATCGTGGAGAAGGCCCGCGATGAGGATATCGAGTCTCTCCTCCCCGGGGACGCCCATCTCCTCGGCGATGAAGCTCGCGAGGCAGGCGACCTGCCGGTTATGGTTTGCGATGCTCGGGTTTACGAGGTCGATCGCGTTGGAGAGGCATATGAGCATGTCGCTCATGGGAATACGGAGCTGGCTGAACACAAAGATACCTCTGGATGGTTTTCAACTATTATAGTACCTTCGGGGGCGTAACGCAAGATTTTTCATTATACACATTACCCACAGGTTAAAAACACCCCCCATACCCCCCGACGGGGGGCAACGACATCTGCCAATGCCAGAAAATGCATATTCTGCCGATTGCTGAAGTCCCCCTCCGGGGGATTTAGGGGGCCCCCTGAAGCAGATTTTGTGATATGGGTAATGATCAGCATCAAGGGGGAGGAGAACAGCGAACAGTCTCTATTATTCGCGTTAATTCGCGGTTTCCAATAACAGGGCTGCAAGAGCTGCCGGCCCGCTCCCGCTTTGCACGACTGGAAGTCCAGGACGTGCAAGGCGGGAGAATTATGCCGACTTTTCCGAGGATACGGCCCCCACCCCTTCTATGATTTCACGGACACGGCGGGGGGTTTGATAAATACCAGCGCCAGGACGATTCCCACCGCTGCCAGGGCCGCCGTCGGGTAGAAGGCGTACAGGTAGGACCCGAACACATCCTTTGCCTGTCCCGAGATGATGTTGGCGAGTATCGCGCCCGCGCCGTAGGCGAGGAGCATGACCCCGTAATTCCTCGCGTAATAGGCGGCGCCGAAATGCGTCGCGGTGGTGGTGGGCGCGATGGCGAGCCAGCCGCCCAGGCAGAGCCAGAAGCCGATAAAGCACGCGACGTAGAGCGCGACCATCCCCGTTCCGGCGAAGAGCATCCCCACCGACATGAGCATGATGAGGACCAGGTTGAGCACGGCCGCGTAGCGCGGCGTGAGCTTGTCGGTGAGTATGCCGAAGAGCGGGCGGCCCAGACCGTTGAAGATCGCGAATACCCCGACGAGCGAGGCCGCGACCGTCCTGTCGATGCTTATCACCTCGGTGGCGACCGGGCTCGATATGCCAATGGCCATGAGCCCCGCGAGCGAACCGATCATGAAGCAGACGAACAGCCCCCAGAAAGAAGAGGTTTTCGCCATTTCATGGGTGTCGTATTCTTTCGCGTGCACGGCCGCTCCCGCGGCGCCCGGGCTCCAGCCCGCGGGCTTCCAGCCCTGTGCGGGAAAACGAAGCGGGATGGACAGGAGAAGGAGCAGCGCGAGGAACGCGATCCCCAGGTAGAGGAACGTCGCAAGCGCGCCGTAGGCGGCGATGAGCCGTGAAGCCACGTACGCGGTGACGAACGGCGAACCGCCGAAGCCCGCGACCGTGAGCCCCACCGCGAGCCCCTTTTTATCCGGAAACCAGCGCACCGCGGTGGCGATGGGTCCGCCGTAGGCGAGCCCCACGCCCGCGCCCGCGATCACACCGTAGGTTATGTTCAGGAAGAGTATCCCCGATGCCCGGCTCGAAAGCATCCAACCGGCGCCGACTATAATGGCGCCCAGCAGGCCCACCTTGCGCGGTCCCATTTTCTCCAGCATCCGGCCGCCAAAGGGGAAAAGCCCCGCGAAAAACGCGAGGAAGATCATGTAGGGCATGCCGCCCTGCAGCGCCCCGACCGAGAACAGTTCCTGGACCGGAACCTTGAACACGCTGTACGCGTACACGCTGCCGAGACAGATATTGATGAAAAACCCAAACACGATGAATAACCAGCGGCCCTTCTCCGCCGGGAGACCGAAAAGTCGTGCGTCAGTGGACATTATGCCTTCCTCCGGGAAAAATATAATAAGACATGCTTACAACAAAGTTGACAATTGGGTATAGTATAATTAATAGTGCAATCACAATTTCCGGAAAAGTAAGGCATGGCGACCGAAAGTGAGAGAAGAGGATTCAGGAATCGGTTCGTTTCTATTTGTTCTCCTCTTTCATCACGTACCTGAACACGCAATGGTCCTTCCCGGTCGCGTGACGGTCGTCAAGTATGAGCTTCACGTCCGGGTTGTACCCGTCCAGGATCGCGTAGTCGGCGTAATTGCAGTAGAGCTTCGCGTAGTCGCGAAGGCCCCAGGCGTCGGCGGCGCGGATAAAGGTGCAGGCACCCACCCTCGCCTCCAGGTCGCCGGCGGGAAAGGAGGGCTTCGCCTCGAAGTTTTCGGGCGCGATATCCGTGTGGATGATCCAGTTGCGGAGCGACAGGGGCTTCCCCTTTTTCTTCACGGTCTCCGCGATGCGCCTGCCGCGCTCCTTGCCGAATTCCTCGATGGCGGCCTTCAACAACGCCTCCCCCTCGACGGGACCGAGCTTCGCGATCACGTGCTTCGCCGTGGTCGCGAAGAGCTGGGCCGCAAGCCCAAAGCCCGGCGTCTGGTAGCGCCGCCGGTTTTTCAGGCGCGCGAAGAGCACCTTTATGAGGTAAGGAAAGGATAGCCCCTTTTTCTTTTCCCGTTCGAGCTCGTTCATGTAATTCCTCCTGTTATCATGCATCGTTATAACCGAATGCTTCACGGCACGAATGTGTAAGATTGGATGCTATGGGAGATTCATACCGATACTGTCATTTCGAACCCCGCCTTTTGGGGTGAGAAATCCTATCTGCATCCGTGCTTTAAGATTTCTCCTCATCCCGAAAGACCGGGATTCGTCGAAATGACATTTAAAAACAACTTGCGCTATCAATTATTTCTATTAATCAACCGTCTCTATTCCCCCATCCCGTCCAATCCCCTATCCCCCTTTCCGTTGCCCCGGCACCGTTTGTGATTCCAGCTCGACAAGCATCCGCATGGCTTCTACGGTGCTGTTTCCGCACATCTCGGGCGAGGGCTTCAGGCTCCGGCAGAACACGGGACGAAGCGGACTTTCGTGAATATCGCACAGGTTTCCGTCCGTGAGATGGGCGCAACGGACGCCCGCGGGCTTCCCGCCCGGCATCCCCGGCAGGGGCGTCGTGATGGAGGGCGCGACACAGCAGGCGGCGCACCCGGGACGACATTCCGTCGCCGGTTCCGCATGGGTACCGACTTCGCGCATGTTCGCATTTTGACTCACCGGTTTATCGGCCCCCTGCTTTTTTTTGTCGCCTTGCCGTGATCGAAATCTCATCACCTCTATCGCCGTTACTCCTTTATCTCCTCATCTCCTATTCCGTTACCCCGGCGCTGTTGAAATTCCAGGCCCGTGAGTTCGCGCATAGCATCTACGGCCTGCCCGCATAACTGCGAATCAGTCACGCGCCGCCACGGTATCGTACAGCCCGTAATGGGTCAGCCCCGGATGGCTCTCGATGCCGGTGTAGCGCAGCGACGCGTCCTCGTAACGCCGGAAGGCGAAGACGGCCTGGTTCATCTGCTCGGTGTTGAACACCTTGAGTCGCACGAGCAGGTGGAAATCCTTCACCGTCAGGCCGGTGACGGCCAGAAACAACTCGGGCTCAAGTTTGGTGATCACATCCTGCAGCGTGTTCTCGCGAAAGTCGGTCAGATACATGAACGCGGGGATCCGCGTCGCGAACTTGATCAGCTTCTCCTGCACGAATTTACGCTTGGACTTATACGCCTTTTCCTTCTCGGACAGTTCCTTCTTTTGCGTTGCCGTCAGGTCTTTGTCCTTGGCCTTGTTCTTGAGCTTCTTGACCTTCTCGCTCATGTTTATGATGGTCTCGATTATGTTGTCGCCTAGCGACCGCCAGCCTTCGATGCGCTCAACGGCGGCCATTGCCTCGGGGTTGTCCAGTATGCGGCGCAGCGTGTCGTTGTCCACGTTCACGAGCAGCGCGCTCTCCCACTTGCGGGCCAAGAGCGTGGCCGAGGTGCCCGCCATCGCGATGTCGAGAATGCCGCCCGCGTCGATCTGCGTCATATTCGCGCCGTCGTAAGCCAGCACGGGCAGGAACGATACGAGGTCCTTGACCGCGTTCTCAGGGTTAGGTTCCCCTGGTGAAAGGCCGATTCCGTACTCCGAAAGCTGCCGCAAGGCGCGCGTGGGCGCGAAATCGAACACAAAACAGACGGGCTTGAGGATCTCTTCATCGTTGGGGTTTTCGCCGTGAGGGTTCTTCAAAGACCACGGCGACTGCACGCGAAACGCTGCCTGGAAGTAGGTCTCCGGAGATTTAAGGTTACGGAGCATCAGGATTGATGACCATTGCGGCACCGTGACCCCGGTGGTGAGCTTGCCGCATGAGAGCGTGATGGTCCTGGTATCGAAGCCGCTTCCGATGGCTTTTCGCACGGGCGGCAACGCATCCAGCCCGATCCCCGCCGAAGCGCCCGCCGAGACAATTACCTTGTAATTGTGCCAGAAGGTGTTGTACTTCTCGGAGAGCAGATTGGCCATCGCGTGGCAGGACGCCACGTTTGGCAGGAACCAGATCGAGTGCTGAAGATAGGGCAACAAACGTACATCCGAATAGGGAAACGGCGGCCGTGAGCCCGTCTTCAGAAGTTCGACCGCCTTGGGCACGTACCCGCCGCGGATGATCTCCAGCCACTTCTGAACGTCGCTCTCGTGTTTGAATTGGGCCTTTGCCCCCGCGCCCGAGGCCTCGAAAAACGCGTTGAGATCGAATTCGTCGAACTCTCCGGCGCTTGCAATCGCCAGGAGCTCATCCGGCATCTGGTAGGTCAGCAGGCGCATCTGCGGAAGGGCGCCGTAGGGATTCCAGTCACTGGGGTTCTTCGCCGCGAATTCCTCCCTGGCGCGCTGCTCGTCGGTGTACGTCCAGTTGAATATCTGCTCCTCAATGAACTCGCCCGTGGCCAGGGCCTTGAAGGGCGTGCCGGAGAGATAGAGGTAGGCCTTGGTCGTGATGGGGAGAAACTCTGTTTCCTTCTCCGAAAGCTCGCCAATATCCTCGTTCACTTCTTCAAGGCCGGTGGCGTACTCCAGCCTGGTCTCTTTTACCGCGACAGCGTCCTCCTCGCCCTCGAAGAGTTCCTTCGCCGTCTCCCGCCACGCGCCAAAGTGGTATTCGTCGAAGACCACGAGGTCCCATTTCACTTTGTGGAGCCATTCGTTTTTGGGCTTGATATTCCCCGCCTCGTCGCGGCCCAGCAGGTCCTGAAAGGAACCGAAATAGACCAGCGGCTTCCTGGTGGAGACTTTCGTGGGATCGCTGTCGGAATTGCGGGACAGGTAGTGCCACCCGTCGAAGTCCACATGGGACTCAAGGTCCGTCTGCCACGCATCCTCGACCGCGGGCTTGAAGGTCACCACGAGTACTCTCTTCGCGCCGAGCTTCTTGGCCAATTGGTAGGTGGTGAAGGTCTTGCCAAAGCGCATCTTAGCGTTCCAGAGGAAGCGCGGGACCGCGTGCATATCCTCCCTCCAGATGGAGTGGAAGTACTCGTGCGTCTTGTTCACGGCCTCGGCCTGCTCGCGGCGCATGGTGAAGGTCTCGTGATGCATGCCGGTATACTGCCGGCCGGTGCGCAGTTCGGTGAGCACGGTCTTCACATCCTTGACCGAACAGCGAACCCACTCCAGCTCGACGTTCTCGAAGCCCTTTTTGACGAGCGCCGCGCGCACATGGTGATCGCTGAATATGGTGCCGTCGTCACGCCCTGCCGATTCGTCCAGCTCGATACTGTAGTTCCTGATGGCGGCCGTCCTGACCTGCTCCGCCACACGCTGTTTCACGTCGCGCGTCGTTTGCCCGATCTTTAATAGTCCCGTGTGCGCCTTGTCGTCAATGGAGTAGGCGTAGATGCGCGGCCGGGCTTTAGGCTTGGGAGCGAGGATTTCTTCGATGGTTTGTTTACTCATGACGGCCTCTCGATGATTTCCCAGTGGCCGGCCTTGTCGGAACCTACTCGTTGTACGCGGCCCTGTTCGCGAAGCATCTTGAGACGGCGTTCGATCGTGCGAGTGGTTTTATTGAGCAATGTGGCCAATTCCCTGGCCGTCAATCGGGGTTCTTGCCGTAAAAGCTCCAAAATTTGATCATTTACACCGACATTTACACCGTCATTTTCACCGACATCAAGCGCCGTTTCCGTTGCCGCGTCAATATACCTGTACAACGAATTGCTGATTGCATCGAGCATGAAGTCGATGAACGGACGGCAATCCACAGTGCCGGCGTGCGAATCCTGCAGCGCTTGATAGTAAAGCGCCTGGTTGTGATGGATAAGGGTTTCTACCGGCATCCAGGCGAACAGCGGATTCCATTTGGAAAGAATCAGAGTCTGCCATAGCCGCCCGATTCTGCCGTTGCCGTCACGGAAGGGATGGATGTATTCCAGCATGTAATGGACGGCGGAACTCTTGATGAGTGGATGCGCTTCGCCGGTCTTCCCCCAGTACAGGAGCTGTTCGACCAGGGCAGGGACCTGTTCCGCCGGGGAGCCGCGGTGCATCACCACGCCGTCGCCGCGCACGACGGCCACGCCGACCGTGCGGAACCGGCCCGACTCCCCGATGAGGGCGTCGGTCAGGTGCGCGTGGGCCCGTAGCAGGTCGCCCGCCGTCCAGGGGTCATAGCCGGTCATTTCGTTGTAGGCATTCCAGGCGTTCTGCACCTCTTTGATGTCCTCGGGCGGCCCCCAGACGGGCTTGCCGTTGATTATGTCGGTCACCTGGCCCAGGTTGAGCCGGTTGCCCTCGATGGCGGTGGAGGAATGAATCGAGAGAATGCGACTCCGCTTGCGCAGATGCAGAACGTCACCGGAATGTTCCTCGCTGATCTTGACACGCTCGATCAGGGCGTGAATGCCGCCGATCTTTTCGTGCCACCCGGGGTCTTCCGTGTAGAACTTCTCAAGCGGCGTCACGGGCGGGCTTCCGGCTTGGGGCGGGGATTTTTTTGATGGGCTTATTCATTATCGCCTTCATCAGCGACGGTTTCATCGGGCGCTGCATCGTCGTGTTCAGCTACTTGTGACTCGATGAAATTTATCTCCTCCTTGGTAAGTCCATACCGCTTGTAGAGTTTAGCGTCTGTCCATTCCTGGTCAAGGGACAAATCCGGCACAAAAGAATAAACGTCGCGAGTGGCGTGTTGTGTGGATTTTCGGAGTGATACAAGGAAGCGCACGAAACGTGTTCGGAGATATCGTGCGTAATTCCGAGCTTCCACCTCTGTATCAAAACGACCGGCCACCAGGTATGTCTCTGTACACGCAGTTCCAGGCTCTGCAATGATTGGTTTGCTTAGAAATTTATTCTCGACTGCCGCACTCGTGCCCTGGACCGCTGTCATAAGCACCTTCCACGCATCAATCCATGTGGGATTAATGGTGATGTTTTCGCTGGCGATCCATCCGACGCGCTGATTCTCAAAGAGACGAACTGGCTTGCTTAAGCCCGATGCGGATGACTTGCCCTTGAAGTTGGTGGGAAGACCAAACGGCTTTCTGCTGGAAACACGCGAGGCTAGGGTCGGTTCACCCTTCGCCCTAACCTTCTCCAAAATTGGCACTGCCTCATTCCGTCGCACTAGAATGTCGTATGCATCGAGGTAGCGCGCAATGGCGGGGCCGGTCGGCAGCCCATCCCAGATAGTTTGCACCGCGCATGGCCCGTTATAGTCACGGACCCATAGGAAGTAAGAGATGCCGCCTCGAATCTTCACACCCGGAAAACCCTCATAAAGCTTCGGGTAGTCTACAATATCCCGCAGGCGCTTGTCAGAAAGCATCCGTTCCCGGTACTTGTCAAGTCCCTTGCCCCCGGCCATCCAGCGCGATGGCGTCACAAAGACCGCAAAGCGCGGGTCGAGGTCGAGCGCCTTTTCCACAAACAACTGGTATATCGGCGCCGCGCTCGTGCCGTAACCGCCATCGTCCAACTGATACGGCGGATTCCCGATGATCACATCGAACTGCATATCGCCTCCGAACAACTCTGTTACTCTAAATTTGATGTCGCGGGTGTGAATAAACGCATAGGCGTGCGACTCAAATCCTTCGCCTCGATCAAGCGCCTTCTGGCTCGCGCCACAAAATACGCACCTGCCATCCACCCACGTATGCTCCATCCGATCAAACCAGATGTTTCCATCGTCGCCGGCAAACGACTTGGCAATGGAGTGCGTACCTTTCGCGTGCTTTGAGCAATACAGACTGCGCCGCGCAAGCAGGCTCGTGAGGTGCGTGATACCAATGCCGAACACCTGCGTCGTCAGGATGTGATTGACGCGTCGCTCAAGGTCCGGCATCTCGCCGGCCAGGCCCTTGGTGAGGCGGCTGGTGATTTCACGAAGGAAGACGCCCGACTTCGTGCAGGGGTCTAGGAACCGCACAGAACTATCTGCCCAGAGGTCTGCGCCGTTGTGGGCGGCCGCCCACGCGTCGGCCAGCGTGTCCAGCATCCGGTTCGCAAACTCGGGAGGCGTGAAGACTTCGTCATTTGAGAGGTTGGCGATGCACGTGAGCACGTCCGGGTTCCGGCCGCGCAGCGCAAAACCTGCCTGGGAGCTCATTCGGCCTCCTTCTGGGCTTCCCCGCGCGCGGCGGCTGCCAGATCGCTCACCGTCGCGGGCGGGTATTCCTTCGTTGGCGTGAAAAGCTCATGCTTCCCAAGGCTGGCGAAGAGCGAGTCCTCCGCGCTGAAGGTTGACGACATGGTCAAAGTGTCGAGACGAAAGTCGCGCCGCTGGAATTTGCCCTTGCCCAGGTATCCCCACTCAGCAAAGGTAATCGCCTGATCGTCTTGGGTTCGCATCCTCAGGGCGTCGCCGTGAACGAGGTTCTGCGACAGAACATAAGACGCGGCTCGATACAGTTCGTCCGTTTCATCCAGATTCAGGCACCCGGCGAAGACGTCGAGCAGGTTTGCGCGGCAATCGGTGATGTTGTCCGGCAGTAATTCGATGCCGTAGATGCACATGAGCGCCAGCAACGCATAGTGCCGGCGCTCGAACTCGGATTTGCCGTACTTGAGTTCCACGGCGGTCAGCTTGCGGCGCAGTATCCGCACGAGGAAGTTGCCGCTGCCGCACGCCGGCTCGAGAAAACGGGAATCAATACGTTCGGTCTCTTCCTTCACCAAATCGAGCATTGCCTCGACCATCCATGCGGGGGTGAACACCTCTCCGTGGTCGGCGACGCGTTGTTTGGATTTAACATAGTTCACGGGACGAAGCATCTCTCATTGCGGTTGCAATGAAAGAATTGAAACAAACGCCGACGGGAAGTCAAGATGTTTATGAAGCTGCAAACCAATCCCTCATCTCCTTCATCGCCGTTATCTTTTATCTCCTCATCTCCATTCCGTTGCCGTTGCCGTTACGCACGCCCAAGCAGCGCCGGGTACTTCGCGAGGACGATGAACACGAGCACGATTCCCGCGACGATGCCCGCCGCGTAGAGCGGGCTGGCGAGAATCGCGCGCGGGATGAACACGAGCGTCAGGACAATACCGAAGAAGCCCCCGGCCAGGTGCGCCTCGTGGCATACGCCGTCCGCGCTCCTTCGCATCGCGAAAAGCGAGATGAAGACGAAGAGCACGGCGTATCCGAGCGCGGGGATCGGGACGGGAACGGGAAAGACGAGCACGGAGCTTTCCGGCATCACGAAGGCGCTCGCGAAGATCACCGCCGTGACCGCGCCCGACGCACCTCCCATGCGGTATTCATATTCGTTCCTTTTAAGGAGCAGGAGCACCGCGTTCGCGGCTACCCCGCTCGCGAAGTAGATCGCCGCGCTCGCCCCCGCGCCCAGGCGCGATTCCAGTGCGGACCCGAACAGGAAGAAGCTGTACATGTTGAAAAACAGATGGAAATAATCCAGGTGCACGAAGAGCGGCGATACCAGGCGGTACCACTGGCCGTCGAAGCGGATTTTTCCGGTTATAAAAAGCATCCGCTCGAGGAGCGCGGGTGAAAACAGCGCGGGAAGCGACAGGATGACGGTAATCGCAACTGTAAACCAGGTAAAATAAGGACTGTTATCCACGTTTAATCCTCCCGATTTTCCGACCAGGCACCGTGCCGGAAATTAGTTATTGGCATCGGCTGAAAAAATATTTTTTCCGGGGAAAGGGTGAATACATACGGGAAGGAATCGTTTCGCTGATTGAATTCCTGGAAGCGCGCGTTCGCAGTACGCCTCCAGGAGAATTCACTATTTACCTATGTCGATCGAATCCGCGACGTTTTTGCCGGCGTCGACTTTATAGGTTACCAATGCCTTGTCGCCCGTCTTTATCTCGGCAACCGTCTTTTTCCCGGTCACTTTCGTGGCGGTGACGATGGTGCACACGACGTCGCCCGCGGTCGTCTTTACGGTGATCGAGCTCGCGCTCACTGCCGTAACGTTACCCGTTGCGGTTTTTTGCGCTGCCGCTGCGGCTGCGAACGACGACGAGGCGACTGCGAATAGGAACACTGCGACGCACGCCATTACTGCATACTTCTTCATATTCAGACTCCTGCATTGAGATGAATTTCCATGAAAGTCCATGGATAGGGAAGCATTCGGCACATGATTTATAATTTACAACCATTTAATCATCCGGTGAGAACTTTTTTCATTTGGAACGGTTAACGCATGTAATGCCGATACTGTATAGCATTATTTGAATATGCCCGTATCAATTAGATTTCGCATAACGGAGATTGGGGCGGGAAAAACTCAGACCTCGTTCACCAGCAGCTCCGGTTTCCCGCCGTTCAGGACCCGGATGATGTTCCCGACCGCGACCGATATTATCCGCATGCGCGCCTCCCCGGTGACCCCGGCAACGTGCGGCGTGAGGAGCAGGTTCGCGTCGGAAAGTCCCAGGAGCGGGTTTCCGGATTCTATGGGCTCGCGGGAAAAGACGTCCACGGCTGCGCCACCGATACGCTTTTCCGCGAGGGCGCGCGCCAGCGCGGCCTCGTCGAGCACCTCACCGCGGGCCACGTTGATGATCAGGGCAGCGGGTTTCATCGTGGAGATCCGCGCCTCGTTTACCAGTCCCGCGGTGTCGGGGGTGAGCGGACAATGGAGGCTTAGTATATCGGCGCTTTTAAAGAGCTCGTCGAGCGGGGCGTAGGCGCACCGGTATGTCTTTTCATCGTCCGGATTCAGCCGCGCGGTATCGAAATACATGACGCTCACGCCAAACGGGATGAGTCTCAGGGCGACCGCCCTGCCGATCCTGCCCATGCCCACGAGGCCCCACGTCTTTCCCTCGATCTCTCCCCCGCCCAGGTCCATCTGCACCCAGCCGCCCGCGGCGGTGGAACGCGCCGCCGGTAGAAATTTCTTGAGTAAACACAGCCCCGCGGCGATCGTGTGTTCCGCCACGCTCACGGTATTCGCCCCCGCCGTGTTCGCCACCGGGATTCCCCGCGCGGTGCACGCGTCGACGTCGATGTTCTGGTACCCCACGCTGGGCTGCTGGATGAGCTTGACCCTCTTCGCGGCGCGCGCGATCTCAGGGGTTATTCTCTTGTTGAAGGTGTAGTCGCCCATGATGACGTCGGCCTCGCGGACGGCATCGATGAGCGCGTCACCCTCGAGCGGGTTGGCGTTGATTATCTCGAAGTCGTCGGGGACCGATACTCCGGCGCCCTCTATGAGCATCCTGAGTATGTCCGGGGGCAGCGGCGACATGGACACTATTTTCTTTTTCACGTGTTCCTCCTCGCGTGCGATCGCATTCAGCTCGTTATACGAAATTGCCCGTCCTAGAACGACGAGTGCATCGTCCAGGGACAGATTATGCCGTCCTGGCGGTTGATCTCCGCCTTGGTCTGTTCGCCCGAAGCGACGCGCACCAGGAGCCCGCGGATCTCGTCCGCCACCTTGTCCAGGCCCTTCCCCTCCAGCACCGCCCCCGCGTTTACGTCCATGTCGTCCTCCATGCTCCGGAAAAGCCGGGAGGTGCTCGCGATCTTGATGACCGGCACCACGGGGAAGCCTATAGGGTTCCCACGGCCCGTCGTGAAGAGCATGACCTGGCAACCCGCGGCCGCGACGCCCGCCATGGATTCGATGTCGTAGCCGGGCCCGTCCATGATGACGAGGCCCTTCTCCGCCGGGGGCTCGGCGTAGTTCACCACCTGGCTGATCGTGCTCCCGCCCGCCTTGACGATGCAGCCCAGGGACTTTTCCTGGATGGAGCTCATTCCCCCGTCCATGTTCCCTGGCGCGATCACGTACGAGGCCATGGGTCCCAACAATTCGTGCGTTCGTTTTTCGGCTGCATCGATGCGCTCGACGATCGCGCGCGCGACCTCCGGGGACTTCGCCCTGCGGGCGAGGATGTTTCCCGTTCCGATCATCTCGGTCGTCTCGGTGAGGACCACGGTGCCCCCCTGCGCCACGAGCCAGTCGGCGACGATTCCCACGCCGGGGTTCGCGGTCACGCCGGAGAACGCATCGGACCCCCCGCATTCGAGTCCCACCCGGAGCGCGCTCACGGGAAACTCCCTGCGGTCCAGGTGCGCGGCGTCGGCGAGCATGCGTCTCACGATCCCGATCCCCTTCTCGGCCGCCCTGCGCGATCCGCCCTCGTTCTGGATGACGATATTTTCCACCGGCTTCTTCGCGAGCGAGGTGAGGAGCGTGAGGGCCGCGGCGCTTATGACCTCGCAGCCCAGTCCCACGACGAGCACCGCGGCCACATTGGGATTTTTTGCGATGTTCGCGAGGGTGCGCTGATGTATTTCAAGATCGGCGCCGGCGCGCCCGCAGCCATGCCCGTGGTAGAGCGGCACCGCCTCCGGCACCCCGCGTGAGATCGCGGCCGCGACCCCGTTGGCGCACGCCACCGAGGGGAGCACTGCCACGTAATTGCGGACGCCCACGGAGCCGTCCTGCCGCTCGAAGCCCATGAATGTATTCATTGCGCCGCCTCCGCGTCCCCGACCACGATGTTGTGCCCGTGGATCCAATCCCCCTTCCGGATTGGGCCCTTCGCGCGTCCTATCACCTCGCCGTATTTACGTATCTCGTCACCGGGGGCGAAGTCCCTGAGCGCGACCTTGTGGCTGTACGGGATCGCTGCCGCCGCGGTAAATTCGCTCGAGTCCGGGAGCGAAACGGGCGCGCCCTGGGCGATGTCTTCGAGTGAGATCGCGACGTTATCGGCGGGATTGATGATCACCACGTTGGGTTTCATGGCTGCCTCCGGTACTCATGTATGCTATTGTCATACGGTGTATAGTATTATCATAATGAATTGCATTTTGTCAATACTATTTAGAGGCGTGTTAATATTCATTCACCTTGACTTTGAGCGATTCTGCCATGGACCTCACCGCCCGGGAATGGGTGAAAAGCATATCCGAGCCCTCCGAGTACGACTGCGTTTCATTGCTTACCAGCGACATCGAATTCACGGTTTCCATAATCGCGTTTTTTTGTTCGGCTGTCGCGGTTTTTATCGTGATGGAGCTCTGTTTGACGTTCTCCGCAATTTTATTCAGTTCATTGTTGATCCCGTATTGACCTTCGACCAACTGGGCGTTTTTATTTATCATCCCGATTATCGATTGCAGCTTGTCAATAATTGAACTGAGGCTGGAAATAGCTTCATTAACCCTTCCCTCGCCCTTTCTCATTTCGGCGTCGTTAGATTTTACAAGGATATCCATATCCCGTATGCTTTTCGCCGTTTCTTCCGACAGACGCGATATCTGGCTGGCCACCACGGCGAATCCCCTTCCCGAGCTTCCCGCGCGGGCCGCCTCTATGGTGGCGTTGAGTGAGAGAAGATTGATCTGATCGGATATTGAATTGACGATCTGAATCGCGTTGTACATATCAGTTACACTGGTTTTTATCTTTTCCATGCCGTTGTTCATGGCGTGCAGGGAATCGGTTCCGGTAACGGCCAGGGAGGAGAGTGACGCGGCAACGTCGAGCTCGCTGGATATTTCTTCTTTAGTCTGTCCGATCATGTTCGTCAGCTCATCCTGTTTTAAAAACAACACGGACAGGATTTCATTCTGGCCGTTTGATTCGTGCGCGATGTTATCCATGCCTGACGAAATCTCCTCTATGGTCACGGATATCTGCTCGATTGAAGCGGCCTGGCTCTGCGCGCCTTCGGCAAAGTGGTAGGCCGTCTCATCGAGCTTTTCGGATGCGGTGGCAAGGCCTTGAACATGGTCCCGTATCGACTCGAGCAACGTTCGCATTTTCATGCATTGCTCTTTGTCCTTATGCGCATCTTCTTCGATTCTCTTTACCGCGCCGTCGGTGATGGTTATTATTCGCCAGGAAAGAAAAAAGACTATCAGGATGGTGATAACGCTGTCTATCAATATCGTTTTCGCCATTTCCAATGCCGCCGGGCTAAGCGTATTCATAAACCATAAAAAAAGCAGGGTATTGCCCGCAATGAACAGCATGGAAACCAAGAAGACCACTCTCTTCGTGCAAAAGAGGGCGGCCGCGACGATGATCGCGATCATATAAAATATAAAATTCGCCATGACCGCGATATTTTCCGAATTCATTGTGGACGCGCTTGCCAGAATCTCCAGGCATGCAGCCGAAATTACGATAATATTTGAAGCTAAGAAATATTTCCCTTTTCGGAGCAAAAAAAGCGCGAAACTGCCCACGCCGAACACGGGGAGGGTATTGGTCGCGATTGTAATGAACATGCCGGGTACCAGGAAATAGTACGTGATTATCTGCACACCCATGAGCACCAATATTATCGAGAGCAGTACGAACAGGGACCGGGCTTTTTTCTGGATTACGTATGAATCACCGGCATAGTGCACGAGGAAGGCGTTGTTGAGCGCTGATATGATACTCATAGTGGAATACCTCCGCATATCCTCAATTGGCAATTTGCCAACTATCCCAGTTCAGGATAGGGAATATCAGGGCCGACCCAGGGAGCGGGCGGTCCGGAAAGCGCGAACACCGTCGGGTTGTTTTTACCCCCATTGACGGTAAGCCTTCCTACGCCAAGGTACAGCTTGTCGTTTACCGTGCGCAGCTCGTCTGTCATGGTGTTCGTAAAAAACGAATTGTATTCCTTATAGCTCAGTTGGAACGAAGGCCTGCCATCGAATACCGAGGAGACTATGGATGTCTTGTTGAGCATTATCCGTGCTAACCGCGGGGTTTTCTTGGCCCGAAAGAGCGATGTAAGGAGGTACACGATGTTCATGGCATTTGCCGCAAAGTAGTTTTCAGGGACTTTTGACCTGGTCGTAATAAAGGTGTTGTAGCCATGGCCGTCCTGCTTTCCCAGGGGCTCGAATGCTTTGTGCTGCCAGGTACCCCAGGTACAATTGAGGAAAAGCCACGCGGAAAATGTGTTGGTGACGGGCCCGCTGTTCAGCATGGCCGCGCGATATTCGCCGTGCAGATCGGACATGCCCGGCGGGTCCAGCTGATAAAACAATTCCAGGAGCTGCTTCCGCTTCAGCTTCTTGAGATCGTCGTAAGTATAATCCTTTAAAGGCTTTCCCAAATATAAATTAATCGCCATATGCTTCTCTCCCTTCGTATATTTTTGAAGCGGTGGGGCGGGCCGTATGCGCATTTCCTGTTACCACCTCACCATTCATTCGCTGAATAGTTATTGTACCCTAAAATCTATGGTCGAAATCAATCGATATGTTGGCGTCCTCTTTGCTCATGCCGTACAGGAAGTGAATGATGGTCGAGAGGTTCCATGCTATGACAAGCCCCCCGCCATACGATGTGTGATAGAACTTCCACTTCGGGTCGGTAACGGGATTTGCCGCTTCGTCGTACACGTTCCCCGACTCGACAAATCCTATCACCGAGAAACCGAACCGCTGTCCCCCGCCGGCGAGCTCCGTGAATTTCCAGCGCACGTCGAGGTTCCCCACCGTCATCGTCTTGGCGACGAAGCGGTTCTTTTTGTATCCCAGGAGCGTCCGGTTCCCGCCCTCTCCTACCCTCCTGAAGTTGGCGAACCCGAAATACGATTGCTCATAGAACGGGATGTCTCCCGCCGCGGTGGTATATCCGGCGCGTCCGCCGAATGTCAGCGAATCCAGGGGGCTGATATAATACATGGCCTGGACGTTATGCTTCACGAAGTCGAAATCGGACCCGAGTACGGTCGTCGATAGTTCGCACACATAATCCAGATAGTATCCCTTGTGTGGATCCGGCTCGAAATCACGCGCATCGTACGCCGCGCCGATTCGCGCCATGCTCACGAAGCCGCCCAGGTGCCCCCCTGCCGCATCGGTGAGCCTGTCCCTCTGCTGATCCAGCAGCGTGGACTGCTGCGCGTCGCCGTTGAAATCCCTTCCCCCCCACGAGGTGATGAAAACTTTCCTCACCAGCGTCCCGAGCACGAGTTTTAATTCGTCGGTTATATCGCGGTAAAGGTAGAACGTGCCGCTGGGGCGGAAGATCGTGTAGTGATAGTAGCGCGATTCATCCTTATTATCCTCGTAATAATCCGTAAGGCCGGAATAGGTTCCGAATTCCTTGCTGCCATTGAAATTTGCAAGCTTTTGATGAGACTGCGCCTCGCCCACGCCAAAGAAGTTTTCATTCACCGACTTGTCGTACGCGATGTTGGATTTCAATCGCCACTTCGTGCCCGCCGCGTACGGCATGTCCAGATTGAGCTCGTGGTACTGAATGCCGTTCGTGGTCGCCCAGTATTGTGCGTACAGCTGCATGAAATACGGCGATTTGTCGAAATATTTGTCGTCCTTACCGCCATTGTTGTAGAGATATGCGCGCACCCCGTAACCAAAACCATCGTCCGAGGTGAAGTTTACCAGGGGCAGTCCCGTGATGTAATAGCCTTCCTTTTTCTTCGAAAGCACATCCTCGCTCAACTGCACCGCAAACACGGACAGCGGAAACAAGGTTATAAGCAGGGTCCTGATGATTGCGGAGCGGAAATATTTATTCATAGGTATTCTCCATGTTTTCTGAATCGCCCTTTTCGTTCACACGACATGCTCACGTTCTCAGAAACCAGCTTACGGGACGCCGAAGCGATACCGGCTGCGGATAGCTCTCGACATATCCCACTCGAAGCACGAACTGCGCGTTCATGCGTGAAACGTGATTCGAAGCGATCAGCTTCTGCCCGGGTTCTTCCTCTAAAAGCTGGGTCATGGGATGAAGGCCTATCAATCGCTCGCGCGCCGTGAGGGCCATTCGCTCAAATCGCCTTCCCGTTTCGATGAGCCCGGCCACGCCGTCGCCGTACCCGGTGATAATAATCCAACCGCCCCCCTCGCCGGCGCGATCGACCGCGAATTGGAGGCTTTGTTTCAGCATGCCCGGTTTCATGAAATCCTCCGGGCTCACGAAATTGCGCACATAGAAGCCTGCGATGCCCTTTATTTCCATTCCCTCGGTGGTGAGACCGTCGCGGTATTTTCGCGCGTCGGCGTTGCTGAGCCGGCTCCACGCTGTGTTTTCCTTCTGGGCCGCGTCGCGTTCCACCCAGGAACGATATGCCTCGATGGCGCCTTCCTTTATGCAATTCGCATGCCGGGTGTCCCTTGGAAAATAAAAAAGGTGGCCTTTAAGCTCCCCCGAAAGAAAATCGATGTCCGCGGCCTTAATCACCGTGGTGAGGTGACCGCGTTTCACCGTCTTTCTTGAAACGAGCCTGCTGATCGGATAGTCCGTGGCCTTTGCCTTTCTCAGCGTCACCCGCGCCACCTCCTCATCTTTCTGGGAATTGGCGATCACCTTGATTTCGGCTTCATACCCGAGGCACCCGGCGGCAATCGACAGGTTCTCCAGGAATGCCCCGATTGAAAGCAGGGCCTCCCGGTTATCGGGATCGACCGCCGTGAGACGGCGCGCGGGGTCGGCGCCCACGAGAAACTCGTTGCGATCGATCATCTTTATGTACCAGGGCTGCGAATTGTGACCGCTGGGCGCAAGCGATGCGTAATAAAGTATGGCGGCCGTGTCCTCGTCAAGCGCCGGTACCGGCTCGAACGCCCTAGCACCGTTTCGAAAATCATCGCGCCGGACTCCATGCCCCATGCATGCGCTGAACAGTGCGCCCGATCCAACGAGCAATCCGGCCCCGGCCATTGATTTAAGCATAAATCCCCGTCGTGTCATCTTCATCTTGTCCCGCCTTATTTTACGCGATTTTCAGATCCTCATGCTCCATACCAAATGCTTCGGCGACCCTTGCATTGATGAGTTTACCCTTGAGCACATTCAGTCCCTTCGCCAAGGCGCCGTCATTGTGAAGGGCCTTTTCCCAGCCGTTGTTCGCGATACGCACCGCATAAGGAAGCGTCGCGTTCGTCAACGCATAGGTGGACGTGCGGGGCACCGCGCCGGGCATATTGGCAACGCAATAGTGAACGATTCCATTTTCCATATAGATGGGGTTCTCATGGTTCGTCGGCCGGCTGGTTTCCGCGCATCCCCCCTGGTCGATCGCGATATCAACGAACGCGGAACCGGGTTTCATTTTCGATAGAAGATCGCGCGTAATGAGTTTGGGCGCTTTCGCCCCGGCTATGAGCACCGATCCGATCACCAGGTCCGCCCCGGCTACGCTCTCTTCTATATTGGACGAATTCGACATGAGCGTAACGGCGCGCGAATGAAAGATATCCTCGAGATAGCGGAGGCGGTTGATGTTAACGTCGAGAATAGTCACCCGCGCTCCCATACCCGCGGCCAGGTGCGCCGCGTTTACGCCGGAGATACCGCCGCCCAGAATGGTCACCTTCGCGGGCGCGACCCCCGGAACCCCCGAAAGCAAGAGCCCCCTGCCGCCGTTTTTCGCCTCCAGGCAACTGCATCCCATTTGAATGGAGAGCCTGCCCGCCACCTCGCTCATGGGCGCAAGCAGGGGGAGACTCCCGTCATCGAGCTGAATGGTTTCATAGGCGATACCGATGATCTTCTTCTTCATCAAGCGCGCCATCAGCTTCTCGTCAGCCGCAAGGTGCAGATAGGTGAACAATATCTGACCCTCCCTCATCTGCTCGAATTCGGGCTCCAGGGGTTCCTTTACCTTGATGACCATCTCCGCTTCCCCCCATATCTCGTCGGGGGTATTCAGGATTGTCGCGCCGGCCGCGGAATAGTCTTCATCGGAAATTCCCGAACCGGTCCCCGCATATTTTTCTACATAGACCCGGTGGCCGTTGCCGGTCAGTTCCGATACGCCGGCGGGGGTGAGGGCCACACGCCCCTCTTTGGTTTTGATTTCCTTTGGAACGCCTATTTTCATACAAAGCTCCTTTAATAGTATTTTGCGTTTCATTTCCGGCAATGCGGTGTTACGCCTTTTATCCGCCCGCATTCCGGAAGCCCCGTCTACTTCGCCCTCTCCAGTATATGAATACACATGGCGGCCTCTTCGACGCCGATATTACCGCCGCCGTTTTCGGCCAGGCCGATACGCGCCTCCTCCACCTGGCGTTTCCCGGCGTCACCGCGAAGCTGGGTTACCAATTCATGTATCTGCGCAAGCCCGGACGCGCCGATAGGGTGTCCCCTGCACTCCAGCCCGCCGCTGGTATTGACGGGCCGCTTCCCCCCGAGTGCCGTAGCCCCGGATTCGGCGTAGGGACCGCCTTCCCCTGCCGGACAAAATCCCATTGCCTCGCATTGATGCAGCTCTCCCCATGCGGTGGCGTCATGCAGCTCCGCGATATTGATATCCTCCGGTCCCATCCCCGCGGCGTTATATGCCTGTTTCGAGAGGCGCTCGCCGATATCCGTGCCGTCAAGGTCCCGTTCGCTTCCCTGCCCCATAACGGACGCGAGTATACTGACCGGCCGCGCCGCCTTCAATTTCCTCAGAAAGCTTTCGGAGCATACGATCGCCGCGGCAGCCCCGTCACCCACCGGTGCACACATCGCGCGCGTGAGGGGATAGGCGACGGGCCGGTCGGCAAGCACCTCCTCAACGGTCATGGGAGCCTGATACTGCGCGAGCGGGTTGAGCGATCCGTGCAGATGGTTCTTCGAACAAATGAGGGCCAGTTGCTTCTGAGTGGAACCGAACCGGTTCATATGCCAGCGCGCCCCCATGGCGTAGGCGTCCATGAATACGCTCCTCCCCTCCCCGGGGGGGGTCTGGCCCGGCGGAATTTCAATGGAAAGTGTTTTAGCCAGCTCTACGATCTCCGCCAGATGCGCTTCGAGGTTTTCAACGTCCATGCAGGAGGCGTACGCCGCAAGCGATAGCCCCTTATCGGGATGGGTGATCTTCTCCGATCCCACTGCCAGGGCGACATCGAACATTCCGGCCTTAATTCCCGTATATGCAAGGTGCAGCGCGGTGGACGCCCCCGCGCAGGCGTTTTCGACGTTGGTCACCGGTATTTTATCGATCCCCATTCCCCGCATCACCACCTGGCCGCGAATTGAATGCTGGTTCGCGAACATCCCCCAGAAGGTGTTCGAGAAATACACCGCCTGAAGATCCTTCGCGGATATTCCGGCGTCGCCCAGCGCTTCATGGACCGTTTTTTCCGCCATTGTCCGGACCGATTCTCCGGGATACTTGCTGAACCGTATCATCCCGATGCCGATTATATAAATGTTTTCCATCTGTGAATCCTCTCCCGGTCGCCCGCATGTTCGAGCACCTTATGGTATGGTGGTACCGCTCAATCCCCGGTAAACCAATCCGATGGCGGCGTGTCCCTTTTAACGACCCCGTCGACCGTGCCTTTCGGGTAGCCTATCGCTATGCTGTTGACAGGCACCCACGGATATGAAATTCCGAGTCTCCGCCTCATCGCGGACATGCCCTTTGATTTCATGGGTTCCACGAAGAAGGTTATATGACAACTGCCCAGTCCCAGGGAATTCGCCGCAAGCGCCATGTTCTGCGAGCATATGCCGGCATCGAGATCAGGGTTGCCGATACCGTTACTATTCTTGAAAATGAGAATCACCGCCGGGGCGTTAAAGTAGAGGCGATCGCCGTTTTTATCGGATTTTTCAATGGCCGGGACCGGACGCGGATCTATGCTGTTCACCTTGGCGAGACTGAGCAGGGTAAATAGAATATTTTTCCACCAGCGTTTCTTCCCGCGGGAATCAAGATAGAGATCCTTAAACTGCCTGAGCATCTTCATCGACTGCCGCTCCAATTCGGCGATGATCCCCCTGTCGGTGATCACCGCAAACCTGTAGGGCTGGCTGTTCCCCGCGGATGGCGCGAAGCGGCCGGCCTCGAGTATCCTCTCGATCGTTTCCCTTGGTACCGCCTTATCCTTGAAAAGCCTGCAGGATCTCCTGGTGTAAATAACACGCTCGACCCCGGTAAGCTGCGATTCAAACTCCTGGTATGGTTTAACGCCTCCGGAGCGCAGGGGGTCCGGGTACTCCACCTTCCCCAGCAGGCGCGTCTTGTATCTGCCCCCCGGAATCGAATGGGCTCCCTGTATCCGTATGGCGTCATGGGGACATACGGATACGCAATTCCAGCAATTGAAGCATGTCTGTTCGAACCCGCCGAATCCGCGTACCCGCGGAAGCTTATCCGCTCCGCTTTCGATGGCGAATGTGGGACATTGGTCGGAACATCGTCCGCATTTTTTGCATTTCCCATAATCGATCGTAACGACCGGGAAATTCGTTTCAGGCAAATAGGCTTGTCGTATATTTTCGAACATGATCGCCTCCGGTTTTATCTTTCAAAGTTTATAGACGTTGGGCGCGTCGGGACGAAAGGCATCCCTGAGCAGCCTGTCCAGTGCCTTCTCCGTCACCGTCTTGGGGATCTCCTCGACGATCTGCAGAAATGACGGAACCGAGTTTTTTTCGAGTTTTGAATGACACAACTGCCTGATTCCGGCAACGTCCGGCTTCTTGTCTCCGAATGGGGCGACCGCCGCCACGATATCACTCTCCCCCGGCGCCCCTGATTCCGCGGGAATACCGTACACGCATACCTCCGAAACGCCTTCATGCTCGCCGATTATCTTCTCGATATAGTCCGGCTGGATAAAATCACCCTGCCGGCGCAGCCCGCCCCCCTTCCTGAAATCGAAATAAAAATAACCATTCTCGTCGCGGTGACAGATATCGCCGCTGCGCAGCCATCCGCCCCTGGTTTTTTCCTTCGATTCCTTTTCCTTGCCGTAGTAACTCACCTCGGTGGCCGAGGATTTCATTCGCGATACCAGCTCCCCGCGCGTGTTCGGAAGGACTTCGTTATCGTCCTCGTCAACCGCCTTCATTTCGATGAAAGCCTCCGGCGGTTTTCCAAAGGAGCCGACCGGTCCCTCGCCGGGGGGATTATGGGCCAGGCCGCCCTCGACAGTGCCGTACCACTCGTGAATGCTGACGCCGAACCTGGTCTGAAAATCCTCCCAGATGGCGCGGGGCGTGCCGGCGCTGATAACCGTCCGCACCGGGTTGTCCCCGTCATTCGGCCGCCGCGGTTCGTTGTAAATTCCCGACATCATGCCGCCCAGCAGGGAAAACGAGGTGCAGCCGTATTTTCGGCACACGTCCCATATTCTGCTCTTGGTGAACCGTTCGCTGATGACCGCCGGGATCTTCTTCGCCATGGCGGTGAATATGGTAACCGATTGGGCGTTTCCATGGGTCAGCGAGAGGCCCGTATAAAGGATGTCATCGGACCGATACCGCCAGATGAATTCAGCCATGAGCGCATAGGTCATGAAGCGATCGGCCCTGAGCACAACGCCCTTGGGATCGCCGGTTGTACCGGATGTATGTATGATCTGAACAGGCGCTTTGAGGTTCAACTCCACCAATCCATCGGGCGGATCACCACTCTCCGCCGAGAATAGTTCCTTTAAATCCGGATGGCTGTTTGATAAGGGAATCCGATGTTCCGGTTTGTAGACGACGCCCAGGACGGGCATGAAATGAATATCCTGTCCGATCTCCTCCAGGCTCTCCATAAACTCGTCGGACACCACTATTCCCCTCGTTTTCGTATTCATAAGCTGAAAAGAGAGCTTCTTGCCTTTCGAGCGCGGATCAATGGGCACCGCGATGGCGCCGATCGAAAGCGCCGCGAAGAGGGAATAGAGAAACTCCGCGTGGTTGCGCATCATGAGAGCGAAGGTATCGCCCTTGCCGATGCCCGCCTTCAATAGGATGCGGGACATCCGGTTCGTGTTCGAATAGATATCGCCATAGGAGATGCGCTCATCGCTGCCGTCATCGTTGACGAAGATAAAAGCTTCCTTCCCCGGGTCGAGGTCTTTGACGCCGAGACACTTGAAGATGGGCAAATCGTCGATTACACGTGTCATTTTATCCTCCATCGATATTTTAACGCGGTCCTACCCGACCACGGGGGTTCCGGAGACTACTTCTTCCTCCTGACCTTCCAGATACAATGACCGGCTCCCCCGGCCATGCTCTGTTCGCAGAAAATCTCGAGTCCGTATTTTTTACCCACTCCCTCTTCCATGGCCGCCATGAGGAGCCGGCAGGTTTCAATCGAGAAGGAAGAAGCCCACGGACACGAGGTGACCTTCCGCACCGCCTCGTCGGGTGTAACGGAGAGGAGTTCCCCTTTCGGTTCGCAGCCTATCAGGTCCTCCGTGAGCATCATCGCGCGCGCGACGCCCTCGGGATCTTTCCCAAGGCCATAGGCGTCCATGACCGGTTCTATCTGCTGGTTGTATTCGCCGAGGAGCTTCATTATCATGGCCCGGGCTGTCTCGTCGCTGTTCTCATAAATCTTCTGAATGAGGCCGTTTCCGCCTCCGACCATGATTATCAGATAGGCCAGCCGTTCCTCAGGTTTGAGCTCGATGTTCATTCGTAACCTCCCGTTCCTAACATTCCGACTGGAAGACGACGTCCTTCACTTTATCCAGGTCGGAGGGATAATGCCTCGCGCCCAGCAGATAGCAGATACCCGCCAGAATTCCCCCCGATGCCGCCGCAATGATCGCTATTTTTAGGCCGGCCGCTCCCCCGCCCAGGCTGTCCGATATGAAACCTACGAACGCGGGCGCCCAGGCCCCGAAAATTGCGTACATGCAAAAGACACTCATGCCCCACGAGGCGGCCTTTAGGCCCGGCGATACCACGTCCTGGGTCACGGAGCTGAGCGCGGGTACGCCCATGATGGCGATGACGCCATACAATATCCCGAAAACGAGGCCGATCCCCTTAAGCTCGAAGGTCATGGCGAGCGCCATCATTACCGCGCCGATAGGAATGGTGATAGCCGGTATAAGCATCCTGCCGCGCCGATTTTTCTTCTGCCACAGGTCGGACAATATCCCTCCCAGGGGCGCACCGATGATCGCCATAACGCCGATTATGCCGACGGTCATTCCGGCTTTGTCCTCGGGTATGCCCTGCGAGCGCATGAGAAAAGCGGGGGCCCAGATGACAAAAGTGAAGGCCATGACGTCCTGCAGGCCGTACCCGATGAATACCCATTTCAGCGAGCGGATTTTAAAGAGGGTCTTCGCCGTGGAGAAAAAACCCATCCTCACTCCGCATTCATCGGTATGCTCGATGGTCTTATAATCCTTCATGAAATACGCGAAAACAGAGAGTATGATTCCGGGTATCGCGAACACATAAAAGGGGACTCTCCAGCCGCCGTGGTTCGCGGAAATATATCCGCCCAGCATGACCCCGATGACCGCCCCGATCGGGATGGATGCGTTGAATATCCCCATGACCCGTCCCCGGAGCTTCTGATGATATACCGCGCTTACCAGTGCCGCCGACGCGCCGGAAAAACCGGCAAGTCCGATGCCCACCATTATACGCGGGGCAAGCACACCCAGAAAACTGTTTCCGCTGCCCGTGATGAACATGAACACGCTCCAGAATATCGCCATCACCGTTATCGCCTTTCGCCTGCTCCAGCGGTCCACCATGAAGGAAATCGGAAAGGAAAATGCCGCGACGCAGAGCAGGAATCCAGTCTGGATGGCGCCCGCTTGTCCGTCGGTGAGTCCCAGGTCCATTTTCATGGGCTCAAGCACCACGCCGAACATGTACCAGTTTACGAAATACATTACGAACAGCAAGAAACACACCGCCAGGGTGTAATGCGCATGCATGCCGCCCGTCGTGAAACCCGACTGATTGCTTTTTTTCTCTGTTTCCATTACCTTGCCACTCTCTCTTGGATTTTTATGCGACATGCGCTTACCCCGCAACGCCCCCGAATCTATTCATACCCTCTCCATTGCACCTTTCCCTCAAGGGTCTCTCTCGGTATGCGCCCTGCGAGGGCGTTTTCCGGAGGGCATCCCACCGTTACGGCGGCAACGACCTCCCTGCCGGAGGGTATCTGCAGATATTCGTGAAGCTGCCGGCTGAACCGTAATATATCGCCAATCCAGCAGGTGCCGTACCCGAGCGCATTGGCCGCAAGCAGCATGTTTTGTATCGATGCCGCGACCGCCTGGTGGATCTCCATGCCGTGCCGGTCCCTGCGTACCGAGCACCCGGTTATTATGATGACGACAGGCGCGTTGTGGCAGGAGAATGTGAGATTGTAAACATCCTTGAGCTTCAACCCAATCGCTTCCACCTTCGCGGAAAGCCGTTTAATGTGCAGCCGCTTTCGGGCTACAAGATCTTCGGGAAGCGTAGTGTATATCCCGGCCTCGGGGTAGAGCGCCTTCTCCCCGCTGTGGGCGGCGTCGTCATTCAGGACCGGGTTTTGTAGCCATTCGGTTACTTTAAGGCGATACTCCTGAAGGGCTTTCCCCGTGAGCACGATGAACTCCCAGGGCTGGGTGTTCATGGGCGACGGGGCGCAATTAGCGGCGTCGAGCATCGTCTCTACCACATCGCGCGGAACGGGCGCGTCAAGAAACCACCTGCAGCTGAAGCGCGATGTGATGTTTTCGATAACGCTCCGCGCCGGCGCGTCATCTCCGGTTTTCATGCCTTGGGCGTATTTTTCATTCATGAGATGCCCCCGCCGGCGTTCGGTGTTTTTTGCAGCCGCGGAAAAAGCCCGAGAGCGGTATCGCCGTAGATATTGTTTCTGGTTTGGGCGCTGAAATCCGGATATTTGTTTATCTCGTCCATGTATCCTGCGATAGCGATGTCCGGCATGTAGGGATAATCGGAACCGAATAACACCCTGCCCGTGTCCACCGCTTTTAGCAGTGCCCCGAATGTCACGGGACTGGACGCCATGGCAGTATCGTAGTAAAATCGTCCCAGATAATCGAGCACCCCTTTAGGGGCCCGGCCCTGGAGTCCATCGATGGTGAATTCCCCCGTCCAAAGGCGAAGCGCGAGATAGGGCGCCGCACCGCCCGCATGGGAGAGTATTATCGAGAGATCGGGATATCGCTCCATCGCGCCGCTGAAAATAAGATTGGAGACGGCGCGTGTGGTCTCGAACATGAATTCCACGATATAGGGAGGCCATTGGGGTCGAAGCTCATGGTTTCCCGGAATATCCGTCGGATGCAGGTGAATAACGGCCTTTCTTCTATTAAGCTCATCGAACACCGGATCGAAGCGGGAATCACCGGGATAAATCCCGCCCATATTGCTGTGCATTCCGACGCCGTCCAGCTTGAGAACGTCCATTGCGTATTCGATTTCTTTCAAAGTCGCATCGATGTCGGGGAGCGGCAGTAACGCAAAGCCCCCGAATCTGCCGGGATACTTCTGAATCAGTTCCGCAAGGTACTCATTCGAGGCGCGGCTGAGCCGGCGAAAAAACTGAAGGTCCTCGATGACGATGCCGCTGATCGTATAGGATAGAACCGAAGCGGAAATACCGCACCGATCCATCGTATCCAGCGTCGTCCGGGCGCTCCATTCGGCGAGCTCCTCGCCGGCTCCCCCGGTGATCCCGACGCCCCGGAGCATCGTCCGGAAAACATCTGACACGAGGTGCTGATGCACATCGATGCAGGTTCGGCTTTTTGCGTCTTGTGGAGATATCAATTTTTCGTCCTCCCCGATAGTGTCTGACCGCGCGCGCGAATCGGTACCCTCACCCGATCCCCAGCAGCCGTGCCGCGTTTCCCCCGAGCATCAGGTCGATCTCTTCCTTCGAAAACTCGTATCCTTTCGGAGACTTCGTCTCCAGATCCCGCATCATCTGAAGATAATCCTTCGTGGGCACCGTATAATTCTCGAATGGGTCGTCGGTACCCCAGAGGACCTTTTCGGCTCCGGCATAATACGTAAGCTCCCGGAGCTCGCGGCAGAAGTGCGCATAATTACGATCGCCGTACCGGCTCCATACGGCCAGGTCGCCGTATAGATTCGGAAAATCATGGGCGAGTCCCGCCCATTCGTGCCAGGCGGTCTTTCCCATATGCGCGGCAATGACCTTTATGTTCGGAAAATCGACGAGGATGTCGCACACAAGGTTCAGGTCGGTATACTTGCTGCGGCCTCCCGGGAGATATCCCGTGTGAATAAGGAGAATCCCGCCCTTTCGATCGAGCACGCGCAGTATCTCGTATGCCTCCGGACTGGTGGGGTCATAGCCGTAGTCCGGATGCCACTTGATGCCGATCATGCCATACTCCTCCAGGCTGATCCGGGCGACCTCGGCCGATTCGGGGCGGCGGGGATCGACGCCGGCGAAGGCGAAGATTTTCCCCGATTCGCTCTTCATGAGATCGGCGGCTTTTTTATTCGACTGCAATATCAGCTCGGTCGTGACGATGCCGGGCACGTACATATCCGTGGTATTGATACACGTGACATCGATGCCCAGCCGCTCTTTCCGGGATTTCACCAGATCACCGTTCGGATCGATGATCGTTTCTTTAGCCATCTTGCGCAGTGTGTCCTGGTCGGGCAGCGGACCCCGCTTCTTCAGGCCATAGGTGATATCGGCGGTGAGAACGTCGATAAAGTCCTCCGGGAAGATCCCGAAATAATGGTAATGAACGTCCACGACAATGGAATTGCGGCTCATAAAAAGACCTCCTTGATAATACCTGCGCCGTCACGGCGACAGGCCCTAGCGTGCCTCGGCTACATAAAGCTCGTCGGTGAAATGCCTTGTAAGATTTTCGCTCCCGGTGCCGGTGATGAGCCACAAATCCTCGAGCATCCCGCCGAAGAACACACCATCCGGATCGAAGCACCCGATCTCGACCGCAAGCACCATGCCCGGCTGCACGATGGTATTTTCCGCCGACATGATCCACGGGGGCTCGTGGTTGGCGAGACCCTCGCCGTGACCGATGAAGGAGATGGTATGGCCGTGCGGAAATCCGCGCTTCTCGAGCGCCCTCACGGAAATATCGTATAACTCGCCAATCCTCACGCCCGGTTTCATGGCGTCTATGGTTTCGTAATACGCCTCTTTGCCGATCCGGTAATATTCCAGGGTCTTCGCCGGCGGCTCGCCCACGCAGAACGCCCGCTGGAAATCCATTTCGTACATTTTGTAGGTAGGCCCGCAATCGGAGTGGCCGCAGTCCCCGGTTTTTATCACCCTGTCGACGGCCGGTGTGATCCAGCGATGGCCGCCCAGGCTCTCATTAGGGTTGCTTGAAAAACAGAGCCATGTCGAATGGTTCGGCGATTCGATCATATCGAGCTCCAGCGCCTTGCGCCAGAATGCCCGGTGTACGTCTTTTTCCAGCGCTCCCGGTCGAATGGTCTCGAAGGCCTCCCGGACACACACACATGCCCGCCTGCATCCTTCGCGTATTATCTCCTGCTCATAAGGGGTTTTAATCATTCGCTGCGACCAGATCACCGGATCGGCGTTCACGATTTTTGCCTGGGGGAGCTTTTCCTTTATCATCTGGTATTCGTCGATGGAAAGGTAGGTGGCTATCTCCGCCCCCGTCTCAAGACCGATGGTCTTCTTGTCCAGCCCCGCGCTTTTAAGCGCGTCGAACAGCACCGGGTAAAATTCCTCGCCGGACCGGATACCGGTGTACGCGGGGTGCTTCTGGGAAAAATGGTAGCGGACGTCCTCCACCCAGGAAATGTGGGCGAACGTCCAGATGAAGTTCGTATCCGCGATGGCTATCGGGTCCCGGTCCTGGCACACGATCAGGACGGTCCGCCATGCGAGGTTGTGCATCTGGGCGGGATCGGTGAAACCGCCGTAGTACCACCAGTTAAGCGGCGAGAAAAGAATCATCGCGTCGATCTTTTGTTCCGTGAGCTTCTTCTTCGCAAGATCGATTCTCGACCTGTACTCTTCGTACGGTATGTTCGGCCACTGGACACCCTGTTTCATTGTTTTCTCCCTCTCTGTCAAAATTGAATAGCGGCAACCTGTAATAACAGGTGATACTTGTATCTAACCTAGACTTAGCAAGAACCGTGCCAGCGGTGATTCGGAAGGAAAAAGATTCGGAGCGCTTTTCAACCGGAGAAAGGGCCACAATTTATGTGCATTATTATTAAAAATGTTTATTTTAAGCGATTATGTCCGTCCGATTCCCCGAAATTTAATTGACAGAAAGAATGTTTCACAGTACCGGTGTAACACTGTTGCAACAGTGATTCAACACATCAACAACAATGGAACAATCGCCATGAATGATGAAAAGGACAACCCCGCGCTTATCGACTGGAGAATGCGATATCAGAATCTGCTTGATTCCCTGAATATTGGATTCGCCCTGGTGGACATGAACGACAATTTTGTCGAGGTCAATGAGACCCTCCTGCGGCTTACCGGCGCGAAGCGGGAACAGATAATCGGGCGGAACAACAGGGATTTTTACGACGCGGAAAATCTCGAAAAGATGCAAAATCTCGGCTTAGCGCTTCAGAAATACGGGAAGTACCAGTTTGAATTTTTCATCCCTACGGCGGGCGGCGAAACTATTCCCGTGCTTTTCAACTCATCCCTGAACTATGACCGGGCGGGACAGCCCGAATCGATAAATGTAATGATCACCGATATACGGGAGCAGAAGAAAATTCAAAAGGAGCTTGAAAAGGTCAACGCCGCCCTGAGCGCCAACACCGATACCCTGGAAAAGGAAAAGATGAAACTCGAGGCCATACTTTTCGGCATCGGTGACTGTGTTTCCATCTACAATCCCGATGGAATCCTCGTTATTCGTAATCCGCAGGGTACGCACATCCTTGCCGGTCAGAGCGATCCCCTCCTTCCCCTGAAACCCGGAAACAGCAGGGAGCTGGCCCTGGATGTCGACTCCGAGGGTCGCTACTATCTTTGTCGAATCGAAGAGATAAAAGACAACCAGGGACTGCCGTTCGCATACGTCGAAATCCTGAAGGATATCACCGATATAAAAAAACTTGAGCAACGCGAGCAGGAGTTATTCAGGATGAAACGCGAAATGCGGCGCGAGCTCATGAACGAAGAGATGATAGGTTTTAGCCCTCAAATGCAGAAGGTTTTCGATTTAGTACTCCGCTGCGCGGAGGTTGATTCAACCGTGCTGATACTGGGAGAAACAGGCGTAGGAAAGGAAATAGCGGCGAGGGCAATTCATAACCAGAGCGGCAGGAAGGATAAGCCGTTCGTGGCGGTGAATTGCGGTGCGTTGCCGGAGTCTTTACTTGAATCGGAAATTTTCGGCCATGTAAAGGGAGCCTTCACCGGTGCGATCTCGGAACGGCAGGGCCTGTTCCGTGAGGCAAACGGAGGCACCCTGTTCCTTGATGAGGTGGGAGATATCCCGGAACCGCTGCAGGTGAAGCTCCTGCGGGTATTACAGGAAAGGGAGGTACGTCCCGTCGGGGGCAATAGGACGTATCCGGTGGATGTCCGCGTTATCGCCGCGACCAACAAAAACCTGCAGGAACTGATCGGCCGTAACCAATTCCGCCATGATCTGTATTACCGCATCGCCGTTATTCCTCTCACTATCCCGCCGCTGAGGGAGCGCCCCGAGGACATCCTTCCCCTTGCGCGGCATTTAATACAGAAACACCGGAAGGCCGGCAAGCCCTCCAGGATCGGGATCGAGAAGGCCGTTCAACTGCTCCTGCTCAACTACCCGTGGCCGGGTAATATCAGGGAGCTGGAAAACGCAATCGAGCACGCGCTGGCAATGTTTTCCGGGCCATCGATCACCATCGATGATTTGCCGGTTCAGGTTGTTCTTAACAACCCTGACACGAATAACCCGGCAAAAAGCGTTAATCCGGCCGCATCCACAAGAGAACGCGATAAGGCCGCCATCATTGAGGCCCTCAACCGGTCGAACTGGAACCAGGTACTCGCGGCCAAAGAACTGGGTATCTCGAGGACAACCCTGTGGAGAAAAATTACCATGTACAATGTAAAACCGATTTAGTCTTGATGAAGGCGCGGATTCGAATCCGTGCCTTCATCAAGACCTTCCGGTGTGATCTCCTCATCTCTTCCCTCTCCACCTCCCCCGGTCCTTAATGTTGTGTTAATGCGGGAAAAGTACCTTATACCTCGATTCCCCAAACGGAGCGCACGAGCCACCCTATCCCGAACGAGAGCGCCGCCACGCCAAGGCTTATCGACGCCATTTCCGCGAAGCGCTTCCCGAAATGAAGGTCCTTCGCGACCGAGATGTAATAATTGAACAGGAAAATTATCACGAGCGCCACGGTGATCGCGACGGCAAGCGCATGATAGGGATTGTCCATGGTCAGGAACGGCGTAATGAGGGCGATTACCGTAAACACGTAGGCGCCCCCTGTGAAAAGGCTCGCCTTCATGGCTTCGCGTATGCTGCCCTCCTGGCGCTTCGAAAGAAACTCGCTTGAGGCCATCGAGAGCGAGGCCGCGATCCCGGTAATGAGCCCGATCACCGCGATGAGGCGCCCGTCTTGCAGGGCAAAGGTGTAGCCGGCCAGCGCCCCGGTGAGCTCCACGAGCGCGTCGTTGAGCCCCAGGACGATGGAACCCATGTATTCCAGGCGCGATTCCTTTATGAGATCGATAAGCTCGTGTTCGTGACGGTCCTCGTCGGCGAGGATTGTTGCGATCTCCGGGACGAAGCCGGCAAGGCCCGCATAGGAATCGCCAGCGCCGTTTTCGGCGCGCTCCTGGAGCTTGAGCGTGAAGGTGAGCCCCAGCACCCGCGCGAACAACAGGTACATGAAGACCTTGAAGCGCGCCGGCTTTACGTCGACGCCGCTGTATTTTTTGAGGATCGCATAGTGTTCTTTTTCGCTCGTCGCGATGTCGGCGAGGAGCTTCGCGTTCTTCGCGTCGGCGACGCGCGCGGCGAGCCTCGAGTATATTTCGTAGCCGGTGATCTCGTCCCGCTGGTTCTTTTTGATGAGCGCCGAGTCGGCGCGCCCCTGCCCTTTTATATCCATTCACCCCCCTCTGTGTGGGCGCATCCTAGTACATGACGGGTAACGGTTCAAGTACTTATTGAGAAACAATGCTTGGGTAAAAGGCGTGTAAGAAAGGGAGACAGGAGGATGGAAGAGATCGGGGCGATAAATGAGTTGGATACGCGGCGGCGCCGCTCCTGCATGGAGACATCCCTTACAATTTGTAGATTTCCAGCACATCCTCGATTCCCGACCAGCGCCAGGGTTCGATGCGCTCGACGCATCTCAGCGTCGCCCTCAGTTCATGGAAACGTTCATCGGCCGAGGAGCGCGGGCTTCCCAGGTACGCGAGCGTCCTTCCGCCCGCGCCCCCGTATGCCGTGAGGGCATCGATGGCCATGGGCGAATCGAGCGGCGGCCAGCAGAGGAAGAGCGTCCTGTCCGGGTGACGCGCGGCGGCCTCCGGGCCGCCCTCGATGACCTGGTACCACTCGTGCTCGAACCAGTAATTGCCCTTTTCGAAGCTTCCGTGCGGCCAGGGGAGCTCATCCTCGGGGGGCGCGATGTCGTAGGCGATGATATCCGCCCCCGCCTGCGTCAGGCACCATGCCCAGTAGCCGCTTCCCGCGCCGATCTCAACCAATGGCCCGCGGCGCGCGAGCACGCCCACGGTGCGCGCGTCGGGAACGGCGAACGCGTATTTTTCAACAAGGGAGCTTCGGGCGGCAATGAGCGCGGTACGGACGTCCTCGCCGCGCGCACAGGCGGACACGATAGTTTCGCGTATCTCGTCCATGTAGGGATTGGGAAATTTCGGATCGGTCCCCCTGCCATTCCGCATGGCTAAAACCTCCGCTCATCATAATGTAACGGCGCGTGGGAATACGAGAGAACCCCGCCTCCCGAGGTGAGAAATCTTTTAAGCATCTTCGCAGAAAGATTTCTCTTCATCCCGAAAGACCGGGAATCGTCGAAATGACACCCAGCCCCTCGATCCCCTTTTCCGTTGCCGCCTCGTTTCGCAACAGCCTGCGAATTCCCGTTGACGGGAGCGCGAGCCATGCGCTTCGATTAAATCCATGGCATCTTACGTTCATCATCCGCCCGGTACCGAGATCGGCGGCACGGCCATCCATTATATACTGGACGGCGAAGAGCGCATCCAGTTGGACGAAGGCGAGATCCTCTGCCTGCGGGTACACACGGTGGCAGGCAGCGCCTGCTGCGGCGCGGGCGAGCTGGCCTACCTCGTGGTGCCGGGCAGGATCGTCTCCTGGCAGCACTCCCTTGACACGCGCGGCCTCCCCGTGAGCCAGCTCGAGTATATCAGGGAACCGGCCGGACAGGAATCGGTCAAGAAATTTCTCACCCGGCGGTATCCCTCCCTCCAGGTGGTATTTGAGGTCCCGCGGTGAAATTCCGGGGAAATCCGTAGAGACGTCCCGGCGGGACGTCTCTACGGATTTCCCCGCATTGTTTCCATGCGGGTCCCGTCGAAACGCCCGTCCGCGCATCGGCCTCCGAAAATAATCTCTTGATTTTGCCGCGCCGTCTCACTACCATAGCGCCACATTTATGCGGGAGAGCGTCATGAACATTATCGAGATGTCGGGAATCATCAAGGACTATCCGCTGGGGGAAACCGTGGTACACGCCCTCAAGGGGGTCGACTTCCGGGTCGCCCAGGGGGACTTCCTTTCCGTGATCGGGCCTTCGGGGAGCGGGAAGACGACGCTCCTGAACATTATCGGCTGTATCGACGTCCCCACCCGGGGCGCGGTACGCATCGGCGGGCACGACATCACGACCATGGACGACCGCGCGCTCACGAACATACGCCTCTACAAGGTCGGGTTCATCTTCCAGACCTTCAACCTCATTCCCGTCCTCACCCTGCTCGAAAACGTCGAGTTCCCCCTGCTGCTCATGAAGGAACAGCGCATTTCGAAGGCGGAGATACGCAAGCGCGCCGAGAAGCTTATCGACGAGGTGGGCCTGCGGGAGCACATGGAGCACCGTCCCGCCGAGCTCTCCGGCGGACAGCGCCAGCGGGTCGCCATCGCGCGCGCCCTGGTCACGAAGCCCCAGATCGTGCTCGCCGACGAGCCCACCGCGAACCTGGACTCGGAGACCGGCGCCACCATCCTCTCCCTTATGAAGGAGCTGAACGAAATCGAGAAGACGACCTTCATCTTCTCCACCCACGATCCCGACGTGCTCAAGTACGCACACCGCGTGGTGAAGCTCCGCGACGGCCTCATCACGGACGATACGAATTCCAAGCCGTCCCGGCCCGGCGGGGTACGGAAGACCGCGAAGAAGCCCGCCGCAAAAAAGGGGGCGCGTAAATGAAGCTCATCATCACCATCGCGTGGCGGAACATCCAGCGCCACAGGGGAAAGAGCCTGGTGATCGGGATCATACTCTTCCTGGGCGCCTTCATTATGACCGTCGGGAACGGCGTCCTCTCCGGCATGGACAAGGGGCTGCGCGAAAACATCATGAACCGCTTCACCGGCCACGTCGTGCTCGTGGCGAAGAACCAGCAGAGCGACAACGTGCTCTTCATCCCCATGGGGCGCGACCTGCTCGTCATGAACCACTACAAGGATATTAAGAAGGTGCTCGATGCGCAGGACTATATCGCCTCGTTCATCCCGGTCGCGCGCGGATTCACCCTGATCCTGAACGAGGACGGCGACCTGGGCTTCTCGCTCACCCTGGGCGTGAACTTCCAGGACTACCAGAAATTCTTCAAGAACAACGTGCTCCTCGTGGAGGGGCGCCTCATGAAGAACGACGAGCGCGGCGTGCTCGTCACGACGGGGAGCCGCAGGCAGATGTACGACCGCCAGGACTTCTGGGCAGTGCCCGAGGGCATGAAGCTCAATCCGGACACCCTCACGCCGGAGGCGAAACAGAACATCGCGCGCCTGAACATCCGGCATGACGTGGTGCTCATGGGCTCGTCCAGCGAGAACACCACGGTGGACGTGCGCGTCCCCGTGAGGGGAATCGTGAAGTACGAGTACCTTAACGATTACTGGGAGAACTTCAACATCCTCGACATCGAGTCCTTCCGCGAGGCCTTCCACTACGTGACGGCCGAGGACGCCGCCGTGGAGATCCCGCAGGAGAGAAAGCAGATCCTCCAGGCCGAGAACCTGGAGGACTCGCTCTTCGCCGGGGCGACCGTCGTGAACCCCGCCGATACGGGCGCGAAGGTTTACCGCGTCGAGAACCTGATCGGCAGGAAGGTGGTGAAGAAGAACGTGGACATCGACGCAGGGGCCTACAACGTCGTCTTCATAAAGCTCAAGGACAGCCGGGAGATCGACCGCGACGTCGCGCGCATCAACGCGGCGCTCGAAGGCTCCGGCGCGGACGCGCGCGCCGTCACCTGGAAGAAGGCGACCGGACAGCTCGCCGACATGGCGACCATTATCCGCACCGCGCTCTTCGTCTTCGTCGTGTTCATCTTCTTCGTCGCGATCATCATCATCATGAACACCCTCTCGATGGCGGCCATGGAGCGCGTGAGCGAGCTGGGCATGATGCGCGCGGTGGGCGCGCAGAAGCGCTTCATCGCGTCCATGTTCTTCAGCGAGACGGCGTTTCTCTCATTCCTGTTCGGGGGGGCGGGGATCCTCGCGGGGGTCCTGTGCGTGTACGTCCTGGGGCTCCTCGACATCACCACGACCAACCGGATACTCGAGCTCCTCTTCGGGGGGAGCGTCTTCCGCCCGGTCCTCGATTTCTGGGACATTTTCACGGGCGTCATCGAGCTCGCGGCGGTCACGGTGCTCGCGACCATCTATCCCATTCGGACGGCCCGGCGGATCACCCCGCTCGAAGCCGTTGCGCGCGATTAGGAGGCGTCATGAAGCTGATACTGCTACTCGCATTCCGAAACCTCCTGCGCCAGAAACGGCGGAGCGTCTTCCTGGGAAGCGCCGTCGCCTTCGGCATGATGATACTCGTGATGGCGAATTCGTTCGCGCACGGCATATCGGACAACATCCTGAACCGCATGATCGTCTACATGGTGGGCCACGTGGAAATCTCCATGATGGAGCAGAGCAAGCAATACCACCGCGTCATACGCGACAGGGAGCGCTTTGAAAAAGTAATCAGGGAAAACACCGACAACGTCAAGGAGATCAACGAGTCGATCGGGATATTCACCCGCATCGTGGGCATCGGCAAGAGCGACAACGCCATCATGGTGGGGCTCATCGACAACGAGGAGAACAGGAGCTACTTCACCTCGACCCTGATCGACGGCGCGGTCGACGATTTTTTTAGCGGAACGATCGAGAACCCGGTGGTCGTGTACGAGGACAAGGCGAAGCTCCTGAACGTCAAGGTGCATGACACCCTGCGCGCGAAGCTCAAGACCGTGAGCGGGCAGGAGCAGAGCGCGCGCTTCACCGTGGCCGCGATTATCAAGCCCGCGAACATCTTCGAGAGCTTCGCGATTTTTGTGAACCTGGGCTCGCTCAAGACGCTCATCAACATGAAGCCGTGGGAAACCGGCGCGCTTCAAATTGTCTTCAACAAGGTCGAGGACCCGCGCATCGCGATACGGCAGGCCGACCGCATTCATGGCGCCCTTACCCCCGGCACCGCTTTCATCGCGGCGAAGATAAAAGCGGGGGGCGCCGATACGCCGGTCACCCTCCTGGGATACGCCTCCGACGACACGGGACTGGAATCGACGAGGAAAGCGCTCGCCCTCACCGCCGGGAAGCTCCCGGACGCGAAGGCCGAGAACAAGCTCGTCCTGCCCGAGGCGCTCGCGAAAAAACTGAAGCTCGCCCCCGGCGACAAGGCCACCCTGCGCTACCCGGCGAAGTATGGGAACAGGACCGTGGAGCTCGAGTGCACGGCGGGCGCGCTGTACCGCCCGGGAGGGAATCGGCCCCCGGACCTCGCCTTCCTGAACGAGCTTTCCTTCTACAAGCTCTACCATGAAAATCTTCCCGCCCCGGCGGAAAGGGCGATCACGCTCCCCGACAAGTCCGATACGCTCGCGGGGCTCCTCGCGCCCGAGTGGCGCCTCCTTCCCCGCACCCCCGACCACGACACCATGGAGAAGAAGCTCGCCGAGATGACGCGCTCGCGCTGGAAGGGGCCCTCGCTCGACGTGCGTACGATGTACGAAAGCGCGAGCCAGGTGCTCGACCTCGAGTACGCGCTCAACCTGATCACCTTCCTCGCGGTGCTCATCCTGTTCTTCATTATACTCATAGGCGTGGTGAACACCCTGCGCATGACGATACGCGAGCGCACGCGGGAGATCGGCACGGTGCGCGCCATAGGCATGCAGAGCGGCGACGTGCGCGCCCTGTTCATGGCCGAGACGGTCTTCCTCTCCGCGATCGCCTCCGCCGCGGGGATCGTGCTCGGCTTCGTGTTCATGGGGATCATGGGCCTGTTCACGATCGAGACCGAGAGCGTGCTCTCGATACTGCTCGTGGAGCGGCATCTCTACTTCCTGCCGACCGTGCTCTCGATTACGGGAAATTTCCTGCTCATCCTGGCGATCACCGCGCTCACGGCCTACTTCCCGGCAAAGCGCGCGGCGCGCCTCTCGGCCGCGGACGCGCTGAGGCATTTCGAGTAACGGGATTGGTTTTTTAACGTCAAAGGAATCGCGGGTTCTTTCTTACACAAACGCGTATATCGAGGGGTTATTCCCCCTGACAGAGGGTAGCTTTTTGCAGGGTGTGTTCAACAGCAAACACCCCCTGCACCCCCGTGCCGCTCGCTGGGCGCGAGGGCCGGCCGCCCTGACTCGCCTCGCCGGCCGTGCCGGACTCGGCTCACACACGAGGGCGGATTTGGTTTGCCGCTGACGCGGCGTTCCAGGGTCTGGTTGATAAATAGTGCTGTTCCACAGTTATTAACTCCTATGATTTCCGAGACTCAATAACGGCTGGAAGATCGATGTGCTTACCGTGAGCGGCCACTGGGGATACATCCGTGTATCGCAGTTGGCCGCCGCGAACGTCCTGTTCGCGACTGGTTGAATATAACCAGAAGAATGCTTCGCTCATTTATCTCCGGTCGACAACGAGTTTCGTTCGCCCGTCCGGACCGGTCTCCGCGGCAAGGTGTTCCACGAAGGTGAGCCGGGGGGCCAGTCCCAGTTCGCGCTCGATGCCGGCGGTGATGGCGCTTTTGAGCCCCTGGAGCTTTTTGATATCCGCGTCGAACATTGTTTCCTGTATCTCGATCTCAATGAGCATCACGTCCTCGCCCTGCTCGTCGTCGATGAGGATCCGGAATTTCAATTCCATGCCGGCGGCGGTCCCCAGTATCTCGCCCATGCGCGCGGGAAACACGTTCACCCCGTTCACCACCACCATGTCGTCGGCACGCGCGCCCACGCGCCGCATGCGCGTCGTCGTGCGGCCGCACGGGCAGGCGCCCTCCATGATCGCCGACAGGTCCCCCGTGCGGTAGCGGATGAGCGGGAACCCCTCGCGCGTGATCGTGGTGATCACGAGCTCGCCCTCCGCGCCGTGCGGGAGCGGCTCGGCAGTGACGGGATCTATGATCTCGAGTATGAAATGGTCCTCGTTGATGTGCAGCCCGTTCCTCTGCCCGCACTCGCCCGACACGCCGGGCCCCGTCATCTCGTTCACCCCGTAAATGCTGAAGGCCGAGAGGTGCAGCATGTCCTCGATCGCCGCGCGCTTCGCCTCCCCCCACGGCTCCGCGCCGAATATGCCCGTCTTTAAATTCAGCTCGTCCGGGTGGATGCCCATCTCCTTCAAGTTGCGCGAGATGCGGAAGGCGTAGCTCGGCGTCGAGAGGAGCACGGTGGTCTTGTAGTCCTTCATGATATGTATCTGCTGCTGAACGTTGCCGGTCTGCGAGGACGGGATCACGGACGATCCCAGCTTCTCTGCCCCGTAGTGGAGCCCGAACCCGCCGGTGAACATGTTGTAGTCGAAGGCGATCTGCACGAAATCGTGATCCGTGACGCCCGCCGCACCAAGCACCCTTGCCACGATCTCGGACCAGTGGTGGATGTCGTTCATCGTGTAGCCTATCGCGATGGGCTTGCCCGTCCTTCCCGTGGTCGAGTGGATGCGCACGATGTCCCGGAGCGGAACGGCAAACATGTTGTAGGGATAGCTCTTCCGCAAGTCCTCCTTCGTGGTGAAGGGAAGACGCCTCATGTCGTCGATACTCCGTATGTCCCGGATGTCGAGCTTCATGGCGTCGAACGATTCCTTATAAAAGGCGACGTTCCGGTAGACCCTGTTCAGGGTGCTCTGGAGACGCTCGATCTGGAGCTGCACCAGTTCCTCGCGCGGCATCGTCTCGAATTTCGCGTTATAGATCATATGCTTCCCCCTTATCCCTGGTCGCTGATGCTCCTGTAGTCCTTGCCCAGGTACGCCCTCTGCACGTCGTTGTTGTTCAATAGCTCGCCCGAGGTACCCTCCAGCACTATCTGGCCCGTCTCGATGACATAACCGCGGTCGGCGATGCGCAGCGCCGCCCTGGCGTTCTGTTCCACGAGGAGTATCGTGTTGCCCGCGGCGCGCAGCCTCCCGATCTCCGCGAATATGCCCTTCACTATTATCGGCGCGAGTCCCATGGAGGGCTCGTCCATCATGATGAGCCGCGGCCCGCCCATGAGCGCCCTCCCTATCGCGAGCATCTGCTGCTCGCCCCCGGAAAGCGTGCCCCCGAGCTGCCGCTCCCGCTCCTTCAGGCGCGGGAACATCGCGTAGACCCCGGCAAGTGCGGCCTTCGCCTCCTTCCGGCGCCCCCCGCGCAGCCGCGTGTAGGCGCCCAGCTCCAGGTTTTCGCGGACGGTCATCGTGTCGAAAACCATGCGTCCCTCTGGCACGAGCGAGCATCCCGCCGCGACGATCTTTTCCGGGGGGGCTTCGCCGATAGGCTTTCCGTCGAACAGCACCTCTCCCTCGCGCGCACGCACGATCCCGGCGACGGCGCGCAACAGCGTGCTCTTCCCCGAACCGTTCCCGCCGATTATCGTCACGATCTCGCCCGGGCTCACGTGAAGGGACACGCCCTTGAGCACCTCGAGCTTGCCGTATCCCGCGTAGAGGTTCCGGACCCTAAGCATCGTCCTCTCCCAGGTACACGCGGACCACCTCGCTGTTCTTCTGGATATCGTGCGGCGCGCCCTCGGCGATCTTTTTCCCCGAGGACAGGACCACGATGCTGTCGGAAATGTTCATGACGAGCGACATGTCGTGCTCGATCACGAGGACCGTGACCCCGCCCTCGCGTATCTTCACGATCACCCGGGCGACCTGGTCGGTCTCGTGCATGTTGAGCCCGGCCGCGGGCTCGTCCAGGAGGAGCAGGGCCGGCCGCGCGGCCAGCGCCCGCGCAATCTCCACGACGCGCTGCCTGCCGAACGCGAGGCTCACCGCGTCCTGGTCCGCGAGGTCCGCGATCCCGGTGAATTCCAGCACTTCGAGCGCCCGCGCGCGGATCTCCCGCTCCTCCCTGCGCGATCCGGGAAGGTGGAGCATGGACGACAGGAAGCCCGCGCCGCCGTGCATGTGCATCCCGACCATCACGTTTTCGAGCACCGTCATGCCGGGGAAGAGCTTGATGTTCTGGAAGGTGCGCGCGATGCCGTGACGCGCGATCCGGTACGGCGGAAGGCCGTGGATGGGGCTGCCGCCGATACGCACCTCCCCCGAATCGGGGACCAGGGCGCCCGCGATGAGGTTGAAGAGCGTGGTCTTCCCCGCGCCGTTGGGACCGATCACGGCCTTAATCTCGTTGTGGGAAACCGAGAACGAGACCCCGTCCACCGCGCGCAGGCCGCCAAAGGCGCGGCACATGTCCTTCACCTCAAGAAATTCCATGCTTCCCGCCCGCGGTCTTTCCCCGCACCAGGCGCGCGGCAGCGCCGGTAAGACGCTTCAGGTTTTCCGTGCCCAGGAGCCCCTCCGGGAAAAAGAGCATGATGACGATGAGTATCCCCCCGAACACGAGCTCGTCGTAACTCCCGAAGTAGCCGCGCAGCGAAAGGTAATTGAGCACCATCCCCATGGCGAGCGCCCCCCACAGGTTGGCCATTCCCCCGACCGCGACAATCGCGACGTAGGTCACGGACTTCATCACCTCGGCCTCGGACGGTCCCACCCCGCCGTTGAAATGGGCGAGAAACACCCCGGCGACGCACGCGAACACCGCGGAGAGTACGAATATCAGGAGCTTGTACCACGAGGTGTCCACACCCATGGCGTTTGCCGCCTCCTCGCTCCCGTGGATGGAACGCAGCGCCCTGCCCACCCGCGAATCGATCAGGTTCAGCAGGAGCACCATTCCCGCAACCACGAGGAACGCCGCGATATAGTAATTCTGGACGCGCAGCCCCGGATCCCCGCTCACCGTGAGTCCGCCCGCAAGGCCGAACGGCGGGAGATCCGATATTCCGTCCGCCTCTCCGAACAGGGCGGTCCCCAGCACGATCCGGTACACGATGATGCCGAACCCCAGCGTCGCCATCGCGAGGTAATGGCCCTTGAGCTTCAGGATGGGGATGCCTATGAGAAAGGCGACCCCCGCGGTGAGGAGCACCGCGACCGCGAGCGACACCCACGGCGAGAGGTGCCGTACCCCGTCGCCGAACGCGTTCACGTCCCCCACCGTGAGGCCCAGGTCTATAGCCAGCCTCGCGAGCGGGTGCGCGCTCGTCGAAAGGTCGGGCGTCGTGAGCACGGCCGTGGTGTAGCCGCCCATCGCGAAGAAGGCCGCGTGTCCCATGGATATCTGTCCCGCGTAACCCATAAGCACGGTGAGGCCCAGGATCACCAGGCAGTAGTACGCCGCCATCGTGAGCTGCGTGAGATAATACTCCCGGCCCAGGAGGCTCGTGAGGGCCTGGAAGATTACGATGGCCGCGGCGAGCCCGGCGACCGGGAGGTGCTTTTTAAAACGCATCAGAATTCCTTGAGCCCCGCGGCTTCCTTTTTGCCCAGGAGACCGCTCGGCTTCGCAAAGAGTATGAGGAGGAGTATCGCGATGGAGATCGCGTCCTTGTACGCCAGGGGAAGCACGCTGATGCTGAACGCCTCGAGCATGCCCACCACCATCCCGCCTATCACCGCCCCCGTGCTGTTTCCCAGTCCCCCGAGTATCGCCACCGTGAACCCCTTGATCGCGAGCGAGGTCCCGCAGTCGTACTGCGTCTGCGTGATGGGAGAGATCGCGCATCCCGCGAGCGCGCCGATCGCGGCGCTCAGCATGAACGAGACCGTCACCATGGCCCCGGTGTTGATCCCGCACAGGCGCGCCGCCGTCATGTTGGACGCGCACGCGCGCATGGACCGTCCGGTGAGCGTGAATTTAAAGAAGAATCCCAGGAAGACGACGGTCACGGCGGAGATGCCCAGCACCCAGAGCACTTGCGGCGAAATATACGCGCCCAGGAGATTGATCGAGGTGACCTCGTTCCCGGTGAAATACGGGAGCGAGCGTACCTTCTCGTCCCAGACGTGAAGCGCGATCTCCCGGATCACGATGGAGAGGCCAATGGTGACGATGATCATGTTGAGCACGGTGGGACTCTTAAGCCTGCGGATAAAGAAAAAGTCGATGAGGGCGCCGATACACGAGGTGATTATCACGGCCGCGAGTATGGCCAGGGGAAGCGGCATGAAGGCGGAAAGCGAAATCGCGGTCATCCCGCCCAGCATGAGGAACTCGCCCTGCGCGAAGTTGATGATGCCCGTGGTGTTATAGATGATGTTGAAACCTATCGCCACGATGGCGTAGATGCTGCCATTGGTGACGCCGGACAGGGCATATTGGAGAAGTTGATCGAATGGCATGGCGGGCCGCGCGCGCACAGGCGGCGCCGCGCGGCGCCGCTCTACGCGGACGATTATTTCTGTTCGTACGGTACGAACTTGCCGTCTTTCACCGTGAGCATCTCGAACGCCTTGATGTCAAGCCCCAGGTGATCCCTGGCCGAGAAGTTGAACACGCCCGCGATGCCCGGCACGTTCGTCAAATTCTCGAGCGCATCGCGCGCCTTTTCCCTGTCCGCGCCTGACTTCTTGATCGCCTCGGCGAGCACCAGGATGGAGTCATACGCGTGGCCGCCAAAGGTGCTGGCGTCCTCGTTATACTTGGATTCGTAGTCTTTCTTGTACTTCATGAGCACTGCCTTCTGCGGATTTTTGTCCGGCAGCGCCGCCGCGATGAGCAGGCGGCCGCAGGGGAAGATGATCCCCTCTCCCGCCGCGCCGGCTTCCTTGGCGTACTTGATGTTCCCGAACCCGCTGCTCTGGAAGAGCGGCATGGTCATGTTGAGCTGCTTCATGTTCTTGGGGATGATCGACTGCGCGGGGACGATGGACCAGTTCACGACCGCCTGCACGTTCATCGCCTTTACCTTGGTCAGCACGCCCGAAAGGTCTGTGTCCTTCTTGTCGTACACCTCGTTAATCAGAACCTTGATGCCGTTGCGGGCCGCGACCTTTTCCATCTGATCCTTGCCGGCGGCGCCATAGCCGTCGTTGCTGGAAACGAGCCCTATGCCCGTGATACCCTTCTTCTTCATGACGTCGCAGATCATCTGCGCAGCGTCGCTGTCGTTCTGGGCGACCTTGAAGACGTACTTCGACACCGGGTTCACGATAACCTCGGCCGCAGCGCAGGAGATGAGGATCGTCTTACCCTCTTCGCAGATCGACTTGATCTTCATGGTCTCGCCGCTCGTGGAGGGCCCTATGATGGCGAACACCTTTTCTTCTTCAATAAGCTGCTTGGCGAACGAGATCGCCTTCTCGGGGCTTCCCGCGGAGTCCTTGATGACGAGCTCCAGGTTGCGCCCGTCTATGCCCCCCGCCTTGTTGATCTCGTCGACCATCATGCGGGCCGTTTTCTCCTCCGGCGCCCCCAGGAAAGACGCGGGGCCCGTGATCGCGAATATCGCGCCTATCTTGATGGTGTCGCCTTTCTTGCCCCCGCAGAATACGGCGAGCGGCAGGATCGAGACGCATAGCAATGTGATAAGGATCTTCTTGAATGACATGACTTCCCCCACGTGCGAGTTATTATTCCATAGTTCCGGATGAACGGGCCGGACCGGCCTCGTTGGGGTGGTCCCATACAATGGCAAACCTACCCGGCCCGAGCGGTTCAGAACATAATCAAAACGCTGACGGGGCATACGTCAAGCATTTCGCGGTTCTGACGGGGTAATTAATGCAGCCCGCCTTTATCCCCTCATCCCTTCCCTCTCCACATCTCCCGGTCCTTAGTGTTTCGATTTATGCTCAGGCCAGGACCGCACCGGAATACGGCGCAAGGGTGATCGTATTCCCGTCCAGGGAAATCACTTCCTCGGTTTTCATCAGCATCCGGGCCGATAACACCGGCAGCGTAACGAGCTTTTTCTTCTTCGCGATGTTCATTATAACAAGGACGCGCTGCCCTTCGCTTTCCCGGGTATACGCGAGGATGGAATCATCCCTGGGTACCGGTTCGACGATAGCGATGGATCCGCGCCGCAGGGGAAGCCATTCCTTTCGCAGCTTCAGAAGTCCTTTATGAATATTGTAGAGCGAAAACTCGTCGGCCGTTTGCGCCTGGACGTTCAGGGTTTTGTAATCCTTATGCACCGGAAGCCATGGCTCCCGGCCTTTCGTGAATCCGGCATGTGCGGTTCCGTCCCACTGCATGGGCGTCCGGCAGCCGTCCCTGTTTATATAGAGATTGAGAAGCCTCGCAAGACCCGCGGGGACCCACCAGTACGCATGCGCCTGGGAATCCTTCGCCCCCCGGTGGGGCAGATCGCCGTCCGGAATGCCGATCTCGTCGCCGTAATAGGTGATGGGGATTCCCCTGGCGGTGTATTGAAAAAGCGCCAGTATTTTCGCGATGCCCGCGCTTCCCCCAATCCTGGACATGACACGCCGCCTGTCGTGGTTCCCAAGACCGTATGACGGCACCATGGGGTCGGGATAGGTCCTTTCATACTCTTCTATAATGTGCCTCAGCGCCGCGGCAGACGCCTTTTTCATCTCCATGACTTCGAACATCAATATCAGGTTCAACCCGTCCTGGTTTTCCCCCAGGTACTTCTTCACCTTGTCCTTGCCGAAGACCTCGCCGATCGCGAACCTCTCCGGCTTATACGTATCCAGGAGGGAACGCACCTCCCTGGCCAGTTCGAAGACCTCGGGCCGGTGCAGGGTGTATTTGTATTCCTGGAAAAAGCTGTTCTCCGAGTCGCCGCCGGGAAGGTACTTGAAGGAGAAGGGATTGTCGCGGAATTGGTCGTCTTTGAATATCGCGTGAAATATGTCGAGCCTGAACCCGTCGACGCCGCGATCGAGCCAGAAGCGCACCACGTCGAACATCGCCTTCTTCACTTCCGGATTCCGGAAATTCAGGTCCGGCTGGAAGGGAAGATAGTTGTGGAAATACCACTGGCCGGTTTTTTCATCGTACACCCAGCCGGAGCCGCCCACCATGGCCTTCCAGTTGTTGGGCGGCCCGCTCCCCCTCCCGTCGCGCCAAATATACCAGTTCCGCTTCGGGTTGTCCCTGCTCGACCGTGATTCCACGAACCAGGGATGCTCGTCGGAGGTGTGATTCAGTATCATATCGAAGATGATGCGCATCCCCCTTTTATGAACCTCCCTGATGAGGCGCAGGGCGTCGTCGAGCGTGCCGTATTCGGGCGCCACGTCACGGTAGTCGGCGATGTCGTAGCCGAAGTCCCGCTGGGGGCTTTTATAGGGGGGAGAGAGCCAGATCGTTTCAAAGCCAAGGTCCCTGATGTAGTCCAGCTTCGCGATGATACCCGGGATATCGCCAATCCCGTCGCCGTTGGAGTCAAAGAATGACCGGGGGTAGATCTGGTAGATGGAAGTCTCCTGCCACCAGCGGCGCAGGGGAGTTTGTTTTTTAACAGGTTTGCTTTTCGTGGGGGGATGCGGTTTTTTCAAGGGACTTTCTCCTGTTAGCCTCGTTGCGGATCGGCAGGATTGGAATGGTGCATTTATGCCCTTTACTACTTAATAGTCATGGGGGCGAATAGTTCAAGACGGATTTCATGATTTGCCGGGGGCGCTTCATTCAATGACCTCAGGCGTATTAAAGAACACCTGGAAATGATTCACATCTCCTGCGAAGGAACGGCGGTGAGAGCGGGGGGTAAACTTGTAGATCGGTTTTAACTCGACAATATTCACACCCCCCGGAGAGACGTTAATAGTGAACTCCTGGTAGTAGTCCTCATCCGGGAGCGAAAAGAAAATGCGATGCCTTCCGGGTGCCAGGATTACGCTTTTTTCGAGTATATAGCGAAATCCCTCCCCCGCTTCCGGTTCGGAGATCAGGTTCCCCTCACCATCGCGGGTCGGCGTCGATTCCGGCTTTCCTTCGATCTTCCATACTACGGATTGACCGTCAATACTCACGAGGATGCGGTATACGGGCTTCCCATGCGGGGATGTATCCGATTCAAGGAAGTAATACCCGGGTGCATGCGTCTTGAACGAGGCCTTGAGGGAAAGGAGTGATTTCCCCGATGGCAGCGCATCATGCGCTTCCCGTTCCGTAAATACACCAGTCGCGTCTTCCTGGAGCGTGCGTTGAATAACCCGCGATGCGCTCGAGCACATGACACATGCGGACATGATTACCAATACCAACAATGATTTCATGACTGCCCCCTCAATAAAGTCCCGGAAGGTATCGCCTGGTCCGGCACACATGCGCGCGGTACGAATCGCCATGCATATCCACTAATATCGTTTCCATTAATTTGTCTCCTTGTTGATCCAAAGATAGAGTGTAGGCAAAAGCACGAGCGTCAGGATTGTCGAGGTGATGAGACCCCCGATGACGACCGTGGCGATGGGCCGTTGAATCTCCGCCCCCATGCCGGTATTGAGTGCCATGGGCAGGAATCCCAGCGTCGCGACGAGCGCGGTCATTACCACCGGCCGGAGCCGCTTATGTGCGCCGCTGAAGACCGCCATCCTCAAGGTCTCACCCTTTTCCCTGAGCTGATTAATGAACGTGACCATGACAAGGCCGTTCAATATCGCAATGCCGAGTACCGCGATAAACCCTACCGCGGCGGATATGCTGAAATTAAGGTCGCGCACCGCCAGGGCGAAGACGCCGCCGGATATCGCGAATGGGATGCTCGTATATACGAGCAGGGCCTGCCGGAAGCTCCCCACGCTCCGCAGCACGAGTATGAAGATCGCGAAGAGCACGAGCGGCACCATAATGAAAAGGCGAGCGCGTGCACGCTCGAGGTTTTTAAATTTCCCCCCCCAGTAGATATAATATCCTTCGGGGAGCTTGAGCTTCTTTGCTATTTCCTCTTTCGCCTCGGCCACGTAACCGGCAATGTCCCGGTCGCCCAGGAATATGGATACCGCTGAGTAGCGCATTGATCGATGCCGGGCGATGTTCGCGACCCTTTCGATCTCGCCGATCTCGGTAAGATCGTGCAGGGGTACCGTGCCGCCGTCGGCGAGCGGCACCGGTATCGCCGCCATTGTGCGAAAATCGTTGCGATGCTCTTCGCTCATGCGAAGCACCACCGGGAAGCGCCAGTCATACTCGTAGTAGCTGCCGATGCGGCGGCCGCCCATGGCGGTCTCTATGGTCTCGTTTAACTCCTGCAGTCCCACGCCGTAATTGTTCATTTTCGCGTAATTGAGCCTGATCGTGAACATGGGACTTTTCCGAAGCGCCGTGATGGGATCGTTCTCTACCTCGCTGGAACCGGGAATCGGGCGCAGAATCTCTTCCGCCTGCTCGACAAGATCGCTCAGGGTATTCAGGTCTTTTCCGTAAATGCGCAGCGTTACATCGGCGCGGCTGCCTTCCAGTATTTCATTGAACCTCAGCTCGATGGGCTGCGAGAAAAATATTTCCTGTCCCGGTACCTTCTTTTCGATTTCGCTCCTGATGACCTCGAAAAGCTCGCGCTTGGTCCGCCGTTTCCCGTTGATTTTCGGCCATGCGCCGCGGTCGTGCTTAAGGATCACGAAGGTATCGGCCATATTGATGTTCATGGGGTCAGTGGAAGATTCCGACGAGCCGATCTGGGCGAATACACGATCGACCTCGGGAAAGCTGCCGATGATTTTCTCACAGATCGCCTGCTGACGCAGTGCCTCCTCGATCCCTATGCTGTATTCGCGCACAAAGGCGATGCTCATGTCACCTTCATCGAGCGACGGAACAAAATCCGAGCCGGTGCGGTAAAAAACAGCGCCCGATGCAATAACGATCACGAGCGCCGCGGAAACCAGCGGGGCCCGGCGGCGCAGGCTGAAATCAAGCACGGGATAATAGGCGCGACGGATGAGCCGGAAAAGGAAGGGATCGGATTCCGCATGGTTCCCGCCGCGAGCCGCGTAATGGGCCATGACCGGCATGAGGACAAGCGCCACGATGAGGCTTGCGCCAAGTGCCATGAGCACGGTGAGTGCCATGGGGCGGAACATCTTGCCCTCGACGCCTTCCAGGGTAAGAATGGGCACATAGACGACCATGATGATAACGAGACCGAATATGACCGGTTTGGCGACCTCAGCGCACGAATCCGCAAGCAGTGAAAGTTTTCCGGAAGAAGTGATCGCCGCGCCGCTCCTCGCCTGCTCTTCCCGGCGGCGCAGATAGTTCTCAATGAGCACCACGGAGCCGTCCACCAGGAGTCCGAAATCCACCGCCCCCAGGCTCATGAGGTTTGCCGATATACCGAAAAAATTCATGCCGACAGCCGCGGCGAGCATTGAAAGCGGAATGGCGAACGATACGAAAATCGCGGCCCGCACATTGCCGAGAATGAAGAGCAGCACCACCACGACAAGGGCCGCGCCCATTGCAAGATTTTCACCCACGGTCTGGATGGTGGCGTTAACGAGAAAACTGCGCGTGTACACAATTTCGGTTTCCACATCTGGCGGGAGCGATATCTCAGTGAGCGCATGCTCGGCGTTCCTGGCCACTTCGCGGCTGTTGGCCCCCAGCAGCATGATCACCGCGCCAAGCACGGTCTCCTTGCCGCCGTACGTGGCCGCGCCGAGACGCTGGACGTGATCCTCGCGCACCTCCGCGATGTCCCGAAGCGTGACGAACCTGCCATCGGCCATGAGCTTCACGGGCACCGATCTCATGATTTCAAGGTTGTCCAGCATGGCATCGGTCCGTATGATGACCTGTTTCCCTTTCTTCTCGATGTAGCCGCCGCCGATATTCTCCCCCAGGGTAGAGAGCCTGCGAAGCAAATCATCGATCGTGATGCCGTACCGCGACAGACTGGCCGGGTGAAAATCGATATGGACCTCCTTCTTATAGCCTCCTATCGCGTCGATCTCCGCGGTATCGGGGATGGTCGACTTAAGATAGGGCCGGATGATGAAATCCTGCACGGTGCGAAGATAGGTAAGGCGCTCACGCTCGCTCTTCCTCTCGAGCGATGAACCTTTTTTCGCCTTTACCGTGTAGATGAGCACCTCACCCAGGCCGGTGCTGATGGGGCCAAGCTCGGGACTGAGGTTGCCGGGAAGCGCTTCACGTACGCTTTGAAGTCGCTCAGCGACGAGCTGGCGTGCACGGTAGACATCCGTGCCGTCCTCGAAAAAGACCACGACCTGCGAGAGGCCATACCGGGAAAGTGATCGCATGTCGGCGACGCGCGGCAGCCCCGCAAGCTCGGTTTCTATATAATAGGTAACGGTCTTTTCCACCTGCTCCGGGTCGAGCGCCCCGGTTTTCGTGTTCACGATAACCTGCGTGTTCGTAATGTCGGGTATGGCGTCGATCGGCAATGTCACCGCGGCATACAGTCCCAGCGCGGCGACAATGGCAGAGGAAAACGCGATCCAGCTCCTGTTTTTTATTATCAATTCGACTATTCTCTGGTACATGTCCGACTCCTATGGATTTTTCCGGGCGGGCGCGGGGAGTGTGAAGTCCTCCCTCCCCTGCAGGATGAAAAGCGCCATATACTTTTCTACGTACTCGTGCTGCGCGCTCAGGACGGCGAGATGCGTTTCGAATGCCTGCGATTCGACCTCGCCGTAGGTGACCAGGTCGATGAGATCGGCATTGAACGACTCGTCCGCGTCCAATAGACGCGCATGAACGTCGTCCAGCATCGTCATGGGAAGCCGCTCCAGGTTGCTTCGGGCGATTTCAAAGGCAATAAACGACGAGGTGAAGGTCTGAATGACTTCACGTTTAACGAATGCTGTGCGGGATTTTTCCGCCTCAACCGCCGCCTCGAGGCTCTTGACCCCATCCCTGTTCGCGTTCCACAGGGGAACAGTGAACGATATCCCGGCTCCAACGAATCGTTCCGTCTCCTGCGCGCGGTCCTCATGGTAAAGGAACGAAAGGCCAAAGTCCGGGTAGCTGAATGTACGCGCGAGATCCGTCTCCTTCAGGGTCCTGTCGAGCACCAGAACCTGCCTTTTATAGTCTATGTTTCCATGTTCAACCTTAGCAAGAAGAGCCTCCCTGTCCAATACCTCGCCTCGGTTAAACCACGGTGATCTGACAACGATGGGTCCCGGGAGATCGAGAAACAGGTTGAGTTTAGCCCAAATGATGTCCCTTCCCGCGCGGACCTCGTCGAGATTTTTCTGGAGCAGTATTTGCTTCATTTCGACGATGTGTTTCTCCATGCGTTTCCTGGGGGAAGCGAAGGGCCGGCTCGAGAGATACACCTGGATGGCTTTAAACCTGGTCACCCGCTCCTCAAGGTGCTTCGCCAGTTCGGATGCCACGGCGTACCGGTATGAAAGCCCGATTACGCCATACCGGACAAAAAGCCTCGTTTCGGCCAGGCTGAGCCCCGCGATCATTTCCCGGATTCCGGCGATTTCTCCCGCCAGCTTTTGCTTGCCCGGAAAATAAAACGGCTGGGTGACGCTCATGTTATATGTGCGTGCAATCAGTTTCGCGAAAACCCACAATAATGCAACTGTAAATTGTGAAAAACCACGTCATCCTGCTAACTTCAGGGGAACGTTCCCTATTATCAACTCCCTGCCCGCTGTAACCTCCATCCCGGCAGTGTAGTTCAACGAAACTGGAACCATGCGGAAGCCATTAAAGACCTCTCGTATTTCAGGATGGTCGTTGATGCTCAAAATGAACTTGCCTTTGAGGCCTTTAAGAATGTCACGCATGCGAATGAAGTCATCGATGCTTTCGAAGTTGTGCTTATAGACCGGCTTTTTGTAATACGGCGGGTCGAGGTAAAAGAAAGTCGCGGGCCGATCGTACCGGCTGATAAATTCATCCCAGCTGAGGTTCTCGATCAACACCTGGGAAAGCCTTAAGTGAACCTCGGATAGTTCTTCTTCCATGCGGACCAGGTTGATCCGGGGCTTGCGATCCGAGCTCACACCGAAGGTCCTCCCTCTAACCTTTCCCGCGAAGCATGTGCGCTGCACATAGTAATAACGCGCGGCGCGCTGAATGTCGGTGAGGCCCCGGACCTCAAGTTGCTCTTTGAAGTCCTCGAACATTTCCCGGGATGTGAGAAGCCATTTAAATTGCTTTAAGAATTCTTCGAGGTGATTCTGGATCACCCTATAAAAGGCGACCAGGTCACGGTCGAGATCGTTGATTATTTCGGCCTTGGACGGTTCCTTACGGAAGAGCATCCAACCGCCGCCGGTGAACGCCTCGCAATAGGTGATATGGGAAGGAATCAGTTTGACGATGGTCTTGGAAAGAATGCTTTTTCCGCCGATATACGCGAGGGGACTATTCATGTAAAACTCCTTAATAATATCACGGGATTTATCGAGAATATTATTGAGCAGCAGTTTACTGTGGTCCACGCGTCATCGTGGATTGCGGGGAGTGTTAGTCGCACTCCCCGCTGCTCATCTCATGGAAAGAACTAACGGTGATACGTGGGAAACGACATGACCCGGCTGGTAGCGATATCAGCGAAGTCGAAAAACTCGATCTGACATACCAAGCTTGAGCTCGTGAATGCTGTCTCGATCAGAAAGTGGTTATTGCCTGCGGTCGAATCCGCTTGTTTCGTAATCAATACTTCAGGATCGCCCCAATTTATTCTGACCTCCATGTTAGCACCCAGGGACGCAATCCACGTCGGATTGCCATATGCGGTCCAGAATTCCGCGTGGAATTTCCCGGTGGAATCGTCGAAGTAGATCGACACATCATTGAGTATCTCGGGGAATAAATAAACATTGGATAGCGCCATCACGATATAGACGCTTAATGTGGCTTCACCGATCGAATCGAGTAGCGCGTCAAATCCTTGTCCCGCTACCCAGCTATCGACCAGCACATCCTCGAGAGCGACGTTGTAGCGGCTTGAGATGATAGAAGACAGAATGGTGCTTGCGCGCTGCACTGCGTAATCGTCAGGAATATTGATCGGGGTATTATCCGGAAGGAACCCTGAGCTGCATGAAGGATGTAAAGAGACAATATCCGCAGTCCCGGGAGGATAAACCCCGGGAGTGAAAATATCATCGATGTCAACGTTCATGGGATTGCCATGTATGACTGAGCGGTAATTATACCACTGCCGCACGAGCATGTCAGTGTAGGGATTCGCGTTCGCCTTGAGCACGGTTCCATCGGTATAGCTGTAATACCACCGGGAGGCCGCAGAATCATATACCCGGACCAGGAACGGTGCGGTGAGTCCGGTCACTTCTACCTGGTATTCTCCTTCATTCCCCACGACCGACGAAGTTAGTATTTCGGAAGGGACCCCATCCACGGCAGTTGCCCTGAGCTCGACCACCGATCCGTCGGGAAAATAGCTCCCGGTAGCGGCCGTCCCGCGCAGAATCTGCTTGGCTGGGTCTTTCGAATCCCCGCCGAAGCAACTGGAAATTAATGTCATAATGAGGACAAAAAACAATGCGAATCTTTTCATGGTGTTACCTCCACTTTCTATATAATTCCGGAGTACCAGAGTATCCGGTTGCGTTCAAGAATTTTTTTCTGGTTTCGGAAACCTTGCCTTTATCGCGTCGATGGCGATTAGCCAGGCTTCTTGCGTGGCGGCCCCCCGCTGCCAGTCGAAAAACAGACCGTCTGATGTCTCTTGATAGGCCGCGCGACGCTGGGAGTGACAAATCTCCAGCCGTATTGCATGTGCCTGGTCGGCAGTGAGACTCCCGGAGGCAACGCGCTCATCCAGCGTCTGTGTTTCGAGCATGAGTCCGTGTGGATGTTCAGGAGTGATCTGTGTTACGACAACCTTCATTCCCAGGGGGATTTGTTCCAGCCCGTCGCGCATCAATTCCAGGGGGGCCTTATCCCGGATTATTCCGTCCGCACACTTTATATGACGCGGATCGATCGGGATTATCGACCAGGAAAGGCTCTGGGTCGCGGGATCGGGGATGAGATCGGGGCGTTTCCCTCCCTCGCATATTGGAGGAGGGGTTAACATCTCATTCCTTGGATTGTAAAGCGGGATTCCCTCAAATTCGCATATCTGTGCCGGTTCGGAGAAAACGTTACCGTAGCTGTCCGTCCAGTATTTCGTAATCATGATTGTCTCCTATGCAACTCGGATTATTGCGTTCACGCCCGCTACAGGACCGTGAGTGGTAAATCCAGTACGTGGATCACCATATCCATCATTTTGGAAATCTTGTGCAAAACTGTTTGCAATATAAAAACTTTCTCCCTGCTGGGTATATGTGGCAAATGAACCTGTTCCCCCATTCGTACCATTATGCGCCTCAACGTATAATCGCGCTTTAAATCGTTGAAATTTATCCTGAATATACGCCCCCAGCACCGCCGCATAATTCGCGCTCGCCCATGCGGCTGTCGCCTGCTGCCCGGCGAATACAAGACCAAGGCCACGCAGGTCCGGGAGATAGAATGAGAGCGCTCCATTGATGCCCCATGGATTGTAGCGCAGGGAGTGAGTACCAGATTGAGTTCCAGATGTATTGATGGGAACAGGAGTCGCTGCTATAGCATTCGCATAAGAATTCGCGAGCCTGAATGTAGTGGCGTCAAGGTAGATCACATAATAATTGTAATCGACGCTCAATCCACCTGGGAGCGATCCGGTGCTGGTGAGCGAAATGCAATCTCCGGTCTGGAGACCGTGATTGTTAAGCGTGAAAACAGCAGGGGTCGCGATAGTGACAGTAAAGGTCCCTTTATTCTGAGAAATGACATTAAAGAAGGACGCATACGTCGCTCGTAAAAGCGACGAACCATCCGGTTTTAACCATCCAGGAGGAGTCGCGAATCCCGCGAAAGGTAGGATAGTGGAGATCGGCAGGTATTTGAGGATCTGCGAATCCACGTATGCTTTCCGAACCGCATGATTATCGAGCGTGGGATCGGTTGCGGGGAGGATGGGCGTGAACGAGAAGACCCTACTCCTGATCTGCGCGAAACTGCGAAGATCCTCCACGATGGTGACCGTCGCTCCGGATCGCGTGACTTTGAAGAGCCCAACCTCCCGATCGGAAAGGGCCTGTGCGTCTGGTATAGTAGCTATCTCCGCTGAGTGCTTCCTCCGGATCTTCGTTTCAGCGGATCCATCGGGGATATAATTTTCATACGTCCATACATGCCGCGCTACCAGCTTCACGGTTTGGATATCCGGAAGAGGAAAAGCGTTCACAGCGGCCTTCGTGACACGTCTTCCCAGGGAATCGCGCGCAGAGCCCGCAGTAATATCGACGCACCCGGCCGTCGAGGACACTGTGACATCGAAGCCTTCAATGACGCCTCGGGAAATAATATCCGATTCTCTATCGACGACCTCTTCCCCGATGCCGGACTGCTCCTCGGCAAAATCCTGTTTGTACAGGATCTTCCCGTTCTCCGGGAAATTCATTCCCGCGACGCCCTTATAATCCTGATCGTACATGCTCATCTCCTACCATTCGTAATATCCTCCCGGACGATTCTCCAGGATGATGAATTCATTGTGGGGACTGAATTCATCGATCTTTTTCACGATAAATGCATGGTCCACTGATTGCCCTGATAAATCGGGAAGAATTATCTTGAACACGAAGACGAGATAATCGCTTGCCACGCTCTTCCCCGTGCCAAGCGCCGTCACGCCGATCGTGAACACGTCCTCCATGTAAAATTCCTGGATGATCTCTGCGTCCACGCCTATGAAAAGCGCGATGATGCTTTTTACTCCTTGGATGGTTCCTCCCCGACGCAGGATAATTTTCCACAGCAGAATCCTATCCAGCAGCTCGCGGTTGCTCTCATCGGTTTTCCGCGCGAGGTCGTATAACGCGGCATGGCGGTCGAGCGACTCCCCGGAGCATTTTGTTAAATACAACTGATCATACAAAGTATTCGCAATCGGGACGAGAACCGTCTCGATCGGTTTGGTGAGCGCCTTCAATAAGCGCGCCCAGATCGAGCTCAAGCCGAGCTTGACCGTGAGGGGGTGCAGGTGCTGCCACACCCATGTCGAGAAATTGAAGCTAAATCTAGCCATCGACCCATACCTCTTTAACCCAGGTTATCGTACCAAGGACGGAGATCATCGAGCCGGGGACTACAATGTTCGCCGCGGGGGAGAGCACCTTTGCGTCCTTCATACCGAACGCGATGAGGCGCGATTCTATGATTGCGAGCACCTGGTCCTGCCCCGGCGAGAGATCGAGCAGATAGTCTGCCAGGACGGTGTTGAGATCGACGTCGGTGGGGACCCCGTACTGGGAGCTGTACCACACCTTGATCGTGTAATCCTGGATAAAATTCTCCGGCCTGCCGACGATAACGTTATACGCTCCCGCGGGATCTTCCTCATCGGTATTGAAGCGATCGCGTACGGCTTGCAACACTGCGTCGGGAGCGGGGCCTCCTTCTCCGACAACAAGAATCCCCACGGTCCCCCGTCCCTGATGCCGGGGAACGACGATCGCCTGGTGCACCCCGGATATTTTCTCTGCCTCGGATTTGAACCAGCTCATCGTACCGCGGCTTAATACCTTCTTTGCGTCGATGAGGCGCTGCCGGGCCGATTCGACTGACTCTTCATCGGCGCCACCACCTATGTAATCTGGATTATAGATGACATCGATCCCGTCGATGCTGGTTTCGAGATCGGTGACAGTGTTTGCGTTCACATTATAGGCGGGACCGGTCGCGAGTGCCCTCATGGTAAGCGCAACGGTATATTTTCCATTCATGTCTGCGGGGGTGTTCTGATCAATGTAACCGCTCTCGAGCGTTTCAAACACGAGACTCTTGTCACCTGGTGTTTTCGGAAGCACTCCCTGGGGAATATCGACGCGCCGAGTCGGCAAGGTCGACGACCCAATGCGAATAGACCCCTCTGCCTTGGTTGCGGATTTTAGAAAGAGCCCTTCCTCAGCCAGGTGCCGCGCGAGCGCGTATTTGTCGGAGGTCTGCGGGAAAATAGAATCGTAGATGTTGGCCAGAATATCGGCGATGAAATGCGCAATCGCGCGCGCGACGGCATTCACGATCCGGAGCCATTTGGAAGGTGGATTAAGGTTTGTCAGGTCATCTTTCGAAGCTCTAAGCGATTTGAGCTTTTCATCTCCGATGATCTCCTGGAGAATCTTCGCCCGTACCGCATCATAGGATACATTAAAGTTCATCGAACCCTCACAATACGAAATTGTCGATCACCTGGTCGGTGATGGTCTCAAAGCTCGCCGAGAAGTTCGGCTTCCCGTCGACGAGCGACGCGGTAATCTTGACTGTCGTGGGCTTTGTCCTTGGGTCGCTCTGCAGAAGCTCCTCGTACGCGCGCCGCATCTCCATGACGCGAAGCTCGTCGAGCGGTCCTTCGCGGCTGAAGAGCCCCCCTTCGAACGGAGCGTCGATGATACCGCCTGGGGGCGTGACCAGCGACAACCGTATATCTGCGAGAAAACAATCCATCCCACGCGCGCTCCTGAAGTCACCGCGGCCGATATCGATCGCGAGATCGCCGGTCTCGTCTTCAGCCAGATCCGAACCCAGGATGTCGTTGTAGTCGCTCATGACAGCTTATTCACTTGAGATAGTATCGCGGGCGTAGACAGCGGGGGCACGGCCCCCGCCAGCGGCGGCGTGACGGTTGCGCCCCAGGCGATGATGAGGGAGAGCGCGAGGTCCACGGACTGCGCCCAGGATTGAAACCCGAGCCCGAGCACCATGGGATCGGTCCCGTCACCGAGCTTTACCCCTTGATTGGTGAGCATGATCTTCCCCGCGCCGTTCTCGATGGTGATCCCCGCGTCCGTCGCCTCGATATGCACGGTCCCCGCGGGGCTTGATTGCCACTTTATGGCTCGTATTTTCTCCACGCTTACGATGAAGGCCCGTGTGAGCTTATTGTCGCTCCACGCGATGATCACCTTCGAGCCGTCCGCCGGCACGATCATGAAGTCGGGACTGAACATTGCCTGGAGCCGCACCTTCGGGACATCGGGCTTGCCGTCGTCACGGATAACGGTGCACATTCCCTTTGTATCATCCATGCTTCCCGCCTTCACTTTTCCCGGCGTGGGGTGATAGACGGGATTCGCCTTCGCGACCAGGTCGCTCAAGTTTTCGATCAGACTTTTCAATCGAATATCCTCTTTCGCTTTGTCGTAGATTTCCACGCCCCGGTGCGCTTTCCGAGATATACGATGCGCCGGAATCCGCCCGTGCCGAAGTTCGTCTCCACCTTGTCGATTCTGTAGGTGCCCGCTTTCCCTTCGGTCTTGGAATCGATATTACAGGTGAGACTGTGGCGCACGTACGGGTACCCGAGCGTCTTGAAGCTCCCTCTGAATCCCCCGTAGTTAAGCTCGTTATAGAGCTCCTCCGCGCGCTTGTAGGCGTCATTCCAGGCGAGGCCCTCGCAATGGATCGTGTGCACGTTTGTCGCGGCGGTGCCGTACTGCGCCCGGATCAGGAACCCGTACTCGGTCTCGGAAAGGACCACCACCTGCGTCACGCTCTCGGGCGTATGAAAAGACAAATTATCCTCCAGGATGTTCTCACCCTCGCAGAATACCGGGGGCTCGCCTTCGTCCAGGAGCGTTGAGCCCGGCTTCAGGAAATAGAGTTTCCCCTCTCTGAAAAACGCATTGAATCCATATTGACGGCATAGCTGCAGAAGGAACCACCGAACGGTGAGTCCAGGACATCCGGTCGTAACCACGGGCGTCTCGTCACACACGATGGGAAAATCCGTCACCACTTCCTTGAGAATCTGTTCTATGGTCTGCCCGGCAAACATCCGGTAGAGAGTGCGCTGGCGCAATAGGTGGAAGTTATCAAAGCACTTGAGCTCGATCGGCGCCCTGGGCGAGACCTCGCCGATCACCCCCGAGAACTCCGACTTGAGGCCGTATTTTGAATACCCGAGAAAGAGCTCTATCCGCTGCCCCTCGTGGAAATCTGACGGATTCGCTTTGAGCTTCGGGAAGATGATGCTCGCCGTATCGGTCGACGCCGTACAGTCCGATACGATCTTCGCCTCGGCGATGCGCGGGATTTCCGTCCCCTCCACGGTGCATTTGCTAATCAAGCTCAACATGGAGCGCCTTCCTCATTTCGGCGGCAGCGTCATATTCCATCTGTGAGCACAGGGCGGGGATGCGATAGATTTCCCCGGCCTTGAGCAGTATCGGCCACGCATTCGCCTCTTCGATAAGCCTATAGAACCACCAGAGCCCGTAATATGATTCCGCGAGCGTGTATGTGGTGTCTCCCTCTACCGCTCCATGGAGCTCATCGGTCAAGAGCGGCTCCGGGACCATGATCCTGATTCCCGATGCGATGGTGAAAGGATCGATGCCCAGGGCGCCCTCGTTCGGATAATAGAGAAGCGGCCACAAATCCCAGCGGTAGTAGAAGAGCACCGCCAGGCGGTAGATCGTATCATCGGATCGTGTCGTGTAGTACTTCATATTCCGAGAAGCTTCCTGAGCGTACTGCGCATGTTCTGCTTGATCTCAGTCTTGAGTTCGATCTCGTTATCCGATATCGCGTCGATGGTGAACCAGAGGATCGATTCGAATCCCTGGCGCACGGTGGGTGTGAAATCCTTGAGGCATACGCGCTTAATTCCAAATGTCTCGGTGTATTTGCAGATGATGGGAAGGCTCTGGGCGTTGTTCCAGAGGTTCACCAGGTTTTTCATTTCGGCGAGAAGCTCCTTGTTGGTCTTGCCGATAAGCTGCCCCGCGATCGTGACCTCGTAATCGGGAAAGCCCACGAGCTCCTTTACGGTACCGTTCCCGCCGGGGACCTCCGTGATGACGATATTCTTTGCCCCCTTAACCTGGACAATGCACTCGACCGGGAACTGGTAGTCCCCGATCTTGAGCGGATAAACGTCGGAGACGAAGAGGTGTGCGACCTGGCCGCCGTTGTAGGTGAGCAGATCGGTGAGCGCGCCGAGCGGATTAGCCAACGGTCGCCTCCAGGCTGTTCAGTTCCTTGAAAAGCACTTCCGCGAGCATTCGCGAAAACTCCTCGATCGACATATTCTTCGCGCCGCCCTGCAGGGTGAGATTGATGAGCTGGCGCGGATTGATGTTCACGGCCCGGCTGGAGTTTTCCGTGAGGCTTTGAATGACGGGCGATGTCGTCTTGATCGGCTCCGCCACCAGGCCAACGAATTTCCTGACAGCCTGGTTCCTGTCTGCTTCATGCTCGACGCCGCCCGCCCAGGTAGAGACGAAGGAGCGCCCCCAGCGTGAGGTGTTCGCGAGCGGACCCGTCTTCGCGTCAGATTTATTGAAGTTCGGCTCGACCGCGCTTTTCAGCATATCGCCCATGAGCGATTGAATGAGCCCGGAAGATGATTTTACGCCTCGCCCCCATGTCTCACCGAATTTTTTCCCCGCGCTTTCCGCCTGCCTCGTGGAGTCACCAAAGAACCAGTCGCCCACCGCGGTGAGGACCTCTTTTACCGGCTCCCAGATCATCTTTATCTTATCCCATAACCAATCAAAAAAAGCCCCGAGGTGTTCCTGCACGAACGTAACCACGGTCTTGATCGCGTTAAAGGCGTAGAGGAGCGGCGCGAACATGAAGTCGCCAAGTCCGTCGAAGTACGAGGCGATTCCGTTCCAGGCGTTCTTCGTCCACTGCCAGGCGGCCGCCGCTCCCAGTTTCATTTTCTCCCAGGCCCCGATCGAGGCCGTCCTAACCGTATCGAATACCGAAATGAAAAATCCCTTGATGGATTCCCAGTTGTTGATGATGACCCGTGCCATTGCGACGAAAGGCCATAAGGGAAGCATGACAAGCGCGACCAGGCCTTTTACCCATCCGGGCGCGTTCTCCCAGGTGCTCTTTATCCATTCCCAGGCGGCCAGGAACTTGTCCTTTACCCAGGTGAGGGCATCGTCAATCGTGGTCTTGATTCCATCCCACGTCCCCACCACCGCGGTCTTGACTTTATCCCAATGCTTCACGAGCTGTACGATCCCGGCGACCAGGGCGACGATTCCGATAATCACCCACGTCGTAGGATTCGCGAGGAGCGCCGCGGTATACGCCCACATGGCCTTCACCGAAGCCCAGAGCGCGGGGAGTAGTCCGCCGCTGGTCACGGCCGCCTGGGTCCCGGTCGCGGCCGCGGCGGCCGCCGTCATCAATTTATAGAGCCCCATGGCGCCGGTTGCGACCTTGATCGCGCCCGCGATAGTGAAGAACACCGCAGCACCGGCGATACCAAGTCCGACAAAATCCTTGAGCGCCGGGTATTCGTTGAGGAAACCGGCAATCCAGTAAATGGCTTCCTTGATCCCGGTAATAACGAAGCGTAGCGGCGATTCTATCGATTGCCCGAGGGTTTCTTTAAGGCTCTTCCATCCGGCGTCGAGCTTGTTGATGTCAGCCGATAAATTATCCGCGCGAATTTGCGCACCCTGCTCAAAGAGGGAGCTCCCCAGTTTTATAGACTTTAATTCCGTGAGGTCATCACGGATACTCCCCGTTTTATCTTCCAGGAACGTAACGAACTTAACCGCCTCATCACTGCCGAACGCATCCTTGAGGGATGCTTGTGCGGAGAGGCTTTTCAGGTCGGGAAATTTCCGCTTGATCGATTCAATAATTTCGACAACGGGTTTGATATGACCCAAGGAGTCGGTGAATTCAAGGCCAAGCTTTCCACCCGCCTTCCCGACGTCGCGGAGAAATGCTTCAAACATGGTACCCGCTTTTCCTGCATCATCCATGTTCATGATCGTGCCGAGCAGCACGCCTTGCTCCTCCATTTCGCCGCCAACCGATTTGAACGCGGCCCCGATTGTTTTAAATGACTGTTCGATCTTCGCGCCGTCCGCGCGGTACTTATTGGCGACATAGGTGGTGACGTTCCCGATTTTCTCGGCTATTTGCAGATCGGTAATGTTCTTGAGCTGACTTTTAAACACGTTATACGTCGCGGCGAAATGATTTCCCATTTGTTCCGGGATGCCCTTCGTTGCCATCGCGGTCTTGACCGATATGCTGTAGAATTTGGGGAGCGTGTCATCGGTCAGCGACGATACGCCGGATTTTAAATCGTATACCCCCGCCATGAACGCTTCCTTGGTGATTCCGAATGCGCGTCCTATTTCATCCGCAGAGGTATGAATATTGGCGATACCCGTATCGGATACATCCACCGACTTGATATCGCTTTCCAGCTGAGCGACTTCTACCCGTGCACTCGCGAGACTCTTGGTAACCAGTCCCGCTGCCGCACCGATCGCGAGGAGTTTCGCACCGGATTTGAGATCGTCCATGTGCTTATTGAACGACTTAAGACCGGTCTCGGTTTTCCCGATCTCGGATTTCAGATTGGCGAAATGTCCCTGGATACGTCCCGCGGGACCGGACGCATCGTCCTTGATCCCGAGAACCGCTCGTAATGTAAAATCACCGTCGTTCATTTTCCCCCGAAAGCCATGCCGATCGCGTTTGCCATGAGAGTCGCGGCGCGTCTCTCAAGAAATTCGACATCGGCGATCATCATGTAATACTCATCATCGGTAAGCTTCGCAACGTCCACGCCGGGGAAGTAGTGGCGGATAAGCAGATCGCCACAGGCTCCCCCGTCGAGGTCGAACGTACGAAGCTTTATAACTTTTTTGCGCGGGCCTCCCGCGTGACCTTTGAAAGCTGCAGCAGTTTTTTCGAGATCGGAACACACAATCCCCAGCTTTTACGAAAGATTCCCTGGAGAACCTCTGGTTCCGGGTATAAGACGCACAGCATGCACAGCTGTGTGTCCGATTCCATGTTGCTCAGCTCCTTACGACTGGAACGTTCCAGATCGTCCTTAGTAGGCACCCGAAATATCCCGGAAAAATCGTCTCCTTCTTCATCCGGCACCTCGATGCTTCGAATACCGCCCTGGTCCCCAAACTTCGCCTTCCACCCGTCGATCCGGCTTTGAAGCTCAGCGAGCTTTGTGTCGGTCAACGGTTCATATGCCATATCCATGACGCCTCCTTAAATCTTAACCTTTTGCACTTCTCCGACTATCACGAAGGGCAGATCGTACATGAAACGTTTGTCCTTCGCCTTCCCCTTGAAACCATCCTCCTTGAAAATGCACTGTGTCAGGATATGCACGATAGTCGGCATTCCCTCAGCCTTCTGCGTTGCAATGATCGGGAAGGGGGACATCTTCAAGAGATCGTAACCATACGCGGTCGCGAAGTCGATGATCGACGCATACTCGGCACCGGAGACGCTTACTTTCCCTTCTCCCTTGATCTCGCCGCGGCCCCATCCGGTCGCTTCCTGACCGTTTCCGAAGAAGACCTCGATTTCCTGTGTGCGCTTATATTCGAAGTCCTCGACATTGATGAGGAGCCGCCCCATCAGCGTGATATCCACCTTCGCCCATGAATATTCCTCAACAGACATGGATCACCTCCTATTCGCTTTTATAGCCGACATCGACGGTGATCTTCTCCATCGTGCCGATCTTGTAGACGTGGATCATGCCGTAGACCTCGCCGGTGGAAACCACGTCCTGGTTGGGATCGATCTCGAACTCGTGGGAATCGATTTCCTTGTCTCCCCGGCGCTCCATCTCCCCGGCGATCGCTGCATCGACTTCCGCTTTGAGATTCTGGATGCCGCCGATCCCCGCTTCGGGATGTGCCGGGCTTTCCAGGAATCGCATCATCTTCTGACGCGCGATCCGTCTGACCTTATCGATCGGGCGCAGGTCCTGCACCCGCTTATAATCGGAGGTCTCGTCGGACATGAGGTTTGCGTGTGAGAAGTAGAAGCCGGGATAATTATCATACTGCGTCGCCACCGTCAGGCGGTTGTCGTCCATGGTATCCAGCCACGCGTCCCCGCCGTCCTTGCTCGAGAGGTCTGTCCAGTCGCGGATCTCCGAGATGGTGAGAAACGCGAACTTGTCCACGAAGCCCGCCGACTCATGCACCCGTGCGGCCGCGATCTTCGCCGCGAGCACCCATGCGAGGTTGATATTACCTCCGGTCAGCGTGCTCTTCCCCTCAAGGGCGACCGCGATTACGCGCTTGTGCATGAACGCTTTCGCTTCGTTGATCCTGAGCATCGACCATTCGGCCACGGTCTCCGTGGTCCGGGGAGTCGCCTCGCAGATGAATTTCACCAGCTGGTGGTAGTTCGCTTCCCAGTCGTCGGCGATATCGCCGCAGGAGACCCAGAACGATTTGACCGTGGCGCCCACGACGTGGACAAAGCGTATCTCGTAGTTCTGCTTTCCCGCGCGCACCGCCGCGAGTACGTTCGCGACGGATGCCGTGGGTCCCAGGGCGTCGAACTTCCACACGTCGCCCTCAACAAACGACGTGGCCGGTGTCCCGCCAGCCGTAAAGGCGATGGTGCATCCCGCGCCCACGTTGATGGGGCTCGCGGACGCCGGAGTGGTGATCTCATCGCTCCAGCTTTTCCCCCCGTCCTGGCTCTTACGATACGTCGCGGTGAGCGGTGCGCCGCCCTTGAGTATCTCGATAACGAACGCGCGATCCCCGGTGGGAGTCCCTGCGGCGATCGCCGTCGCGATTCCGGTCCCGGTTTTCACGGGTTCCGTCACCGATCCTGCCACGTCGTTTACCGGCCGTGTGAAGAACATCTTCGGCGGGACCTGCTTCTTGTCCTTTGAAAACTCGTTGTAATAGGTCTCGATCGCTGAGAGGAGCTTACCCGAAATGAGGATCTCCTTCGCCTCGCGATAACTCGAAACCTCATACACCTGGTCGGCTATTCCGCCTTCCGCAACCCCAACCTTCAGGTGGATGCCGTCCGCTCCCTTGGGTAGATTCCCAAGGCCTCCGTCCACCAGGTTTACGTTTACATCTCCCCTCATCGTGTCCTCCTTTTACCCGTGCCGCGCTTCGGCGAAAATCTTAACCGCCCGCTCGAATGTGTCCTTGTCGACCGGCGCTTCCCATTCGGCGTTCACTCCGGCGCAGGCGCCGCGGGCGATGGCCTTATCGACCTTGAGTTCCTTCGTCCACTCGATCCATGAGAGAAGCCTCACTTCACCGCGGAAGATTCTCCTCCCGCTTGTCGCGGACGCGACGCCTTCACTCGACGAAGCATCCTTTATCTCCTCATCCTTGCCCATTCTCACACCTCGATATGAAAGTTTTCGATATCGCCCGGCATCGCCGGAACGGTCTCGCTTTTATACACGCCGTCATGAACGAGCACGCGGCAGTAGGCCATTTTGATCCCGTCCGTGATGAGTGTCTCATCGTCGATGACGCCGAATGCTCCCGGCTCGGATTCGATATAGCTCCCGTCAGCGGCGGGAAATCTCGGTTCGTCCACAAGGAGCTTCACAAACTGATTCAAGTATCCCAAGTAGGTGCCATCACGTTCGATGAAGTCGTACACGTCCTTACTGTAAAAATCCACCTGGTAGAGCGATTCCGCGTCGTAGAGCTTGCGCACCTTGGCGATCTCGTCTCCGGATTTAACGCTTCGATCGTATCCGCCATGAAATGAATTCTTCCCTGGGAGGTGACGAAGGGCCGCACAGGGAAGGCTCTTTGATATGGTTGCCGCATCCGGATACACCTCGAAGAATCGCGCCGCAAGGGGCGATCCTGTACCGTCCCGCATGGTGATCTTCGTTTCGATCAGGCTCTTCAGATATTTGATATGGTCCGCGATCATTTCATCACACCCCGAATACTTTCCGGTAACCCTCTTCGATAACTTCCATGACCTCGGGCATACTTTCTTCCAGCGCCGGGGTCATGTGCGGACGGGCGGGAAGACCGCGCGGGGCATACCCGAATTCGAGCGCGCGTCCCTGGGGATGATTTGTCCCCACGTGCACCTCATCCCAGCGGATACGCTCCGTCGTGAAGGATGCGAAGTAATCACCCTTCGCGATGAGAATGAGCGGGGAGTGCCCGAGTTTCGCTTTCCGCAGACCGGTCTTCGCGGCAAGAGGCGGCATCAGCCACTTCTGATCACGAATCCCCTTCACAATGTTCTTCCGCACGATCTCTCCGGCTTCCTCGAGTGGAGAGGCCATCTTGTCTTCCATGTGTTCTTTGAAATTCTCGAGGAGTTCCATGAGCCGATCGAAGTTCCCTTCCATCACAACCTCGCGAGCTCCACCTTCGCCTTGTCGCCGATGATCGAATCATACGCATCGATATTCTTTATCCGAAAGTCCGTCCCACCCGTTACGTTCCCGCCCTGGATCGTTCCCCCGATGGTGATGATATCCGTTTCTCCAAGCGTTGCGATCAGGTCCCGGTCCATCCAGATAATGGCGTCGGCACTCGTTTCGACACCCACGCGGGTTTCCTTTCTCTTCTGAGTTGCGAGCCAGATATCGCAATTCTGTAATGCTCCCGGCGTCCGGATCCCGGACTTCGCAACGTTTAAAAATCCGTCCCCGGCTATAGAGGTGACGCGTTGCACGATGATCGTTCCCTTCGCGATCCCTCCCCAGGATCGATTGAGGAGCCTGGTGCAATACGATTTACGTACGATCATAGAATCCACTCCACCAGGCGGCAATATGCGGCGTCCGAGAACAGGAGTATGGTTTTTTCGTAATCCTCGCGCGAGAAGACCGAGAGGGAGATCCTCATGCCGCTGGGGAGGGTGATATCCTTTTCCATCCCTTTGATGTTTTCCCTCATCATGTGCTCCGCCATGGACGCGTGAAAAAGCTCCATCTCTGCTTCCTTGATCGCGTCGGCCCTGTCGGAATCTGTGGGAGTAGCTGAAGAGGCGTCCTCAAAAACCGCCTCTCCCACCCACTTTTTCAACCGACGGTCAATCGCCGCACCCGCTTTTTCGATGAAGCGGTCGAAGGCGGTTTTATCATTACCGTCCTTGACCGTATCATCGATATTGAGCGCGTCGCCCGGCCAGATGGCCTTTATGTCAGCTATGGCGTTTAACATCTATTTTACCGCGATGAGCACCTGGCCGTTCTTCACATCGACGCTTTTAATGTTCTTCCCTTTGATGGAGTCCCGAACGGCCGCGTCCTTTTCGACGAGCTCCAGGATAGCGTCTTCGGAAAGCCCCTCGGGAACAGCAAGCTCGGTGATGACCTTTCCGTTCACCTTGACCGCTAAACAGCCGTTCGAGGAGTGGGCCGTGTTCGGCCCTTCGACCCCCTCGCGACCGACGAGCACGAGCTCGCCAGTCGCGATCTTTGATTCCACGAAGGACGTGGACTTGAGATGGAAGACCGAGTTTACATCCGGCTTCCCGTCCTTGTCCCTCGGCGGGAAGATATTCTGCTTCCCGCCGATGTCACAGAAGCCGCAGCCTTTCGCGGCGATGCTCCGTTTGATCTTCACCTTTACCGTATCCATTGCATCCCTCCTAGAACGTCACGTTCAGCATCTTCGACGCTTCGGGGAAGAGCTTAGCGTATCCACTCACCTCGGAGACCACGGCCTCCTGGATCTGCTTGGCTATGATCTTGTCGTACTCGACCATCGAACCACCCTGTTCGAATACCTCTTCGAGCGCCGCCTTCGCGTCCAGGGCGATGATCTTCGAGGCGGGTACCGCGGCGCATTTCTTCGGAGGTTCGGGCATCGAGGGGCCGTTCTTGTCTTTGTATTCGGCAAGGTTCAGATACGCCACCCGCATGGCCTTGGGCGCGATCATGAGCGAGGGCTCAAAATACTCGAACTCCTCCTGGAGGTTCACCACGTCCTTATACGCGAGCGTCCCGGATACGGCCGCATTGATCGAGCCGATGGGGTTGGAATTTCCATCGCCGTTGATAAGCACATCCGCGGCGATCGCTACTTTGTCGCGCGCGATGTTGCGGCCGAGGACCTTCATCGTGACAGCGAACACGTTGATCTTGATCCGGCGGATCGCTTCGTATGTGGCCTCGATGCGATAACCGTTCTTGACAAGCTTTATCGCCTTATCCTTGAACTTGATCACCACCGAAGGAAACTCACCACGTTCACCCACCCGTCGGCTGGAAGCGGCAGAGTTATCCAGGTCAACCTCTGCGCCCTGGTAGATCGTTCCGCCGATCCCCGTCTTCGTCGCGACGAGCTCGTTAAGGTTTACGAAACTCTTGAGTTCTTCCATCATGCCGATGCGTACCGCCTCGTTGATGGTTTCAGCGAATAGGAGTTTGTTGTCTTCGGTCTTGAAGAAGTCGTCGACCAATGCCGCATGCGTCCCGGAAAGTGCGAGCCCCCGCGCGGCGAGCTGCTGGACCAGGGGAGAGAATCCTTTCGATTCTGCCTCTCTGTCGAACTTCTCGTGCGCGCGGAGAACTTCCGACAGCGTGAGGCGCTTCTCCTTCGCCTCGACGAACATCTCCTTTGAGAGCGGTATTCTTTCAAAATTCATAATGTCGTTCCTCCGATCTTTTTTCTCTTATCCCAGGAAGAGCACCAGGGTGGTCGCGGTGGTGTCAACCTCCACCACCAGGTACTTAATGCCGGTCCCGGGAGTCGCCGGAGTTTTCACCCCGCCCGAGGCATTTGCCACAAGCTCGGTCTCGAGCCCTGCCGTCGGGGCTGTGCCGCTGTAGCTCACAGTCTTGTATCCTCTCTGCCCGACCACTCCATATGCGTTGTCGTGATCGATCGTTTCGAGCACGCCCAGAATCTTGTCCTCCGCCGCGCACTTGGCGACGGTCTTGGCCGCCGAGAACTTAACCACCTTTCCTTCATCCGTGCCGCGCGCGATGCCCGCCGCGAGCTTCCAGGTGGCGTTGTCTTTTATGCCGTCAAAACTGTTTTCGAAACCCATGGATCACCTCCTTACAGAATGTAGTCGTCGGGATCTATCTCCCGCTCCGCCGGAGCGGTAATTTTATGCCCGCTTGCCCTGGAGAACTTCTCCCCGCATTTGGTACAGCGGGGCGGAAACTTCTCTTCGGCCTTCGCGCGGTACTCGTCGCGGAACTTCACCGCGTCCTCAAGGCTTGCACCCGCAATCGTCTTTCCCAGTGCCTCGGTGAGTTTTTCGCTTCCTTCCGCGAGCTTCGCGAACTTGAGCGCATCTTCCCGGACCTCGGCGAGGTGTGCGTCTCCCATTGCCGCGCGGCTTTTCAGATTCTCGGCAGCGGTCGTATCCGCCGGGGTCTCCCCGAAAAGCGTCGTGAGCAGCGCGCGCTGCGCTGCGCTTGTCTCGGAGAGCTCGGCGTATTTCTTTTTCGCGTCATCGATGAACTTCGCCTGCATGGCCTCATCGAGCTCGATCTCCTGCGCGGAGCCCGCGAACCCGTAAATCGAGGGCATGAGCCCAAAGAGTAGAACTGCCTGTCGTGTAAGCTTCATGTAGCTTGCACCTCCTGTAATGTCTTCCGTGCCTTTCGCCTTCCCGGACGCGGACACTCCGTCCCTTCCGCCCGTTGCCGCCTGTAAACTCAATCGCTTGGCGTAGATATCGGCCCCCTGCCACACAAGTGATATCTCGCCGTACGATATGATTGCCGTCGCGATGACGCACACCAGCTTCCCGTCGATCTCCTCCCCGAAGTGAAACCAGAAATCCTCGAGATCCGGGTGAGACTTTTTCCACTCGAAGTACACCTCGACGCTGGCGCTGTGGATCGCTTCCTCCTTGATCCCGGCGACGATCTTCAGGTTCCACTCCTTGCTGATCTTGAGCGTCGCGTTCACGCCGGGAGGAATCGTGCCGCCATCGTCCCACCAGGTCTTCGCAACTACGCCGAGCCAGGCCGTCACGTCCTGGGTGTGATTAGCGTAGACCGTTTGCCCCAGGAGCATCTTTGCCGATTTTTTAAGCATCGCGGCATCGGAGAAATCGATCGCCCGATCACGGATGACCGTCGCGGTGAGCGCGCGAAAAGGCGCGTAGAGATATTTCTCATCTTCATCGAGGCTGAGCGTTGCGTCCGTTCCCTCCGCCCCAACGCCCTTTTCCGCGAAACGCATGCGGCTGTGAAGCGTGAGCGATGCGACGCCGCGATGCTCGTCGATCACTAATCCCTGGCTCCGCAATTCCTCGAATCGTTTTCTCAGCCTTTCATCCATCCCCGTCTTCTCCTCCTGCCTGTCCAGGGCACAAAAAAACCGATATCTCCGGGCATGGAAACGACGGAAATCCGTGTTTTCATGCTTCGGCTATATCGGTTATTGACGTTCTATGTGTGGTGCGTCTGTGAGTCTCTAATTCCCGCCCTCCAGACCGCACGGAAGGCGTTTAAAACTGTTTAAATACCGTTTATGCTACATCGATCCCGGAATCGTGGATCACCCCCCGAAAAAGGCTTTAGCGTGCGTCCTCATCCAATTCGATCTGTACCACAAACTTGTCATTCGCGTCCCTGTTCTTCAGCATGTTCTTCAAATCGATGAACATGTCCCGCAACCTCCCGTATTCTTCGCCGCAGCGGGGGCATTTGTCGATCGCTTTGAAATCTTCGACCGCCATCTTCAGGGCGGCGGAACATCGCCTGCATGTCACGCGGATGTTCTTTATCTCGTTGATCTCGATGAGCTTAAGCTGCTCGGTCATAGTAAAGCTCCTTCGCGAGATCCCGCACATGGGTGGGGAGTTTCTCTATCGGGTACGCTCCGCGCGCAACCGCGTCCAGGTTCCATATCCAGTGCTCCTCACCATTATCGCTTTCAATCGCGCCGAGCTCCTTCGCGATCCGGATTATCTTTTCATCGAGCGTGACGAGCTCGCCAGTAACCTCGTACCCTTCCTCATCATAGGCATACCGCATATCCATGATCTGGAAATCCTCATCCGGGAGCTGTCGTCCGAAGTACTCGATCCTGTCGGTAAGGAGCTCAATGTACGTTTCTTTCGGTAAGCCGTACCCTTTCATAATATTTCTACCGCCGTCTCCAGAATCCGTCTGCGCACTCTATCCTGTCTATGGAAAGTGAGTATCTTTCCCGCGTCATTAAGGAGCAAATATTTTTTTGTCGCCGCCTCGCGCACGATCCAGACCGGTGCCTCTCCTTGAAGATAGGTATAAACATTGCTGTAACTTTTCAACAAATTTTTAAGCGCCGTGTCATACCCTTCCTTGAATTCATGCCCGTGCTTCTCTTCGTGAAATTCCCGGCTCATCCGTTCTGTGCCGTCCGGCCATTCATGAGGCTTATTGTCCCAGTAACCGGTCTTTGCGAGTCCGTCCATCTTCGAGAGCAGCTCGTCATTCCGGAGGGTGCCCAGCATTCCCGCGCGCGTGCGCGCAGCCTCATTCTTGTCATCGTACGCAAGCTCGCCGCTGAAACTTCCTCCCGTAGATTTCCGCACCGTTATCCGCTTGCCGATCACCGTGGTCGTCCTGCAGCGGCCGTGAAACGGCGGAAGCGGTGTCTTGATGTGTCCCAGGATATCGGCGGTCGAAAGACCCTCGTAGCTTTTCGCGTCCGCGTCGGTCGGCCATGCGAATTTCTCCGTGAGCTCATTCATGGGAGTCGAGAGAACCTCCCGTACGTGGTCGGCCAGGAATTTCACCTCAACCCTGCGGCCGTCCATCTCACGGCATATCCGGCTCGTCTTCTGGTCCCGGATCGCGACGATCTCCACCTCGGCAATTCCCAAGCGTTCATAGTTAAACACCCGCCCGAAGTTCCGGCTCTTGTTGACGGCGTTACGCACCACCAGGTCGTAATAGTCTTTGACGTAAGGATGCTCGAATGCCTCGCCCATCTTTTCGCGAAGCCGATCCACCACCTCCTTGTTGTACGCGCGCACTCCCTTGAGCTCGTTTTCAACAACCGTCCGGAGATCGTCGGAATAATGCTGAAACTGGTTGCCGAAGAAATACTGGTCGTGCCGGCGGAAGAAAGCCAGGGCATTGCGGTCGGTCACCTTCCACTTCGCATCGCTCCAGTCCTGGCCGAGCCCGAGCTTGTACGATGCTCCCGTCCATTTCTCGATCACCGTACGCGCGTCCGCGGGGAGCTCCTGTCCCATCTTTAGCGCGGCATAGTCCATGATCTTGTCGACCAGGTTATCCTGGTCGATGAAGACCTCGAAACCGGAGAGAAACTCCCCGTACTTCACACGATAGATTTCAAAGAACGCGGAAAAATACCCTTCTTCGAGCTCGGTTATCCGCTCGTAATCATCTCCGTTTTTTTTTTCGCCAGTTCTACATTCACGCTCGGACGAGTGAACACATATCTGCCCTTGGACCGGTCAAAGCGAAATTTAACGAATTGTGCCGGTGCGCTTTCAGCGCTTTCGCCGTACGCCTTTTCATATCCCAATTCGCGCGCAGCCTCGTCGGGGGAGATAATCTTCTTGTCCATTCGCTCGATTACCATCCCCTGACCGATCTTCTTGGCCTCCTGCTCATCCTTCTGATTGAGCGAGGGCGCGGGATCGAAGCTCATGGAGCACGTCGCCGGGATCCGCTTGAGCACCAGGTCCAGATTGTACGTATGCTCGTTCGCCCGCTTCACGATGCGCCGGATATTCGCAATCTCTCCCAGGAGCGTCTGATAGCACACCGTGGCGTACGTCTCGGTCGTCGAGTACGCGTATCCCATGAGCGCCGGGTCCATATTCAATCCAGAGGTGAGCGCCTGGTGTGTGAGCTCCATGACGTCCTTCATCTGCCCCGCATTTTTCGAGATCGCTTTATGTTCCAGGGTGACGTTCGGTCCCGTGATCGCGAGGCCGCGCTTCATATTCTTCTGATACATCTCGTAGTAGCGCTCAAGCTCCTTCCTGGCGCGCTCCCGGAATTCGTTCTCCGCCTCACCGAGCTTCGGCTTGAGCTCAACCGTCATGTGCGTAAATCCGAGTATCCCCCAGAGCGCGGTGAACTCATCGATCCCTGCCCATTGCTTGTCCTGGCGCATAATCATCCTAAGAGCCGAAAGGAAAGGAGGAATTGCGTAAGGATTGTCCTCCTCGGTAAAGAGGGGAATATAGCTGAAGGTCTCCGTGTTAAGTTTGATCTGCTTTAATCCCGCCTGCTGATACGGCACGTACCGGTTGTCCTCAAATTTGAATCGTATCGTGGAGGTCTTCACCTGGTACACTTCCTCCACCTCATTCAGTCCCAAAGACGGAACGGTCTCCTGGCAGAGCGCACCCTTCACGATGATCTGCCTGAATTGCTGATTGATGAATCCGTCCGCCCCGGCGTTGTTGGGGAAGGCCTCGCGCGCGAGGAGGTTCAGCTCGTTCAGCGCCGCCTGTGTGGCGAGTTCGCTCCCGGTTATCTCCAGGCTATGCCCCACATTGCCGAGCGAAACGATCTTCTTCACCACCTGGCTCACATCATGATTAAAGATAGCAAGCCAGGAAAGGATATCGATAAACTCGAACTGGTATCCTGGGTAAATTCCCCCCAATTGGGTGTAGCCGTGGAGATCCGCGAGAAACGAGCCGCGCTCCGCGCGCTCACCATCCAGGGCGAGCGTCACCCGCGGATCGCTGCCGAAGACGCTTTGCATGATGTATCGTGTAATATCCCGTACCTTCATATCCTTATCCGAAAATCGGGTCCACCGACGGGACGAAATGCCCTTTGCCGATCCTGAACGCGATGAACGCCGAGTTCATTGACATGCCGAAATGGTTTGCCACTTTTTTCTTGTAGACCGCCTGTTCATAGCCATGCTTATCGGGTACCTTCTCCTTCTCCAGATTCTTCAGCTGCCCGGTGAAGCGCTCGTACACTTCGCTCTCTCCGGGCTTAAGCAGTTTCGGATTCGGGAATTCGAAAAAACCCTCTTTGAAAAGTCCCGCCATTTCGTCTATCGATTCGGTGCGATCGTGCATCACGACCGGCACCTCGTATTCGTCATCGCCCTCAGTCTTCTCGGTGAGCGCTGCGCCTTTGAAGTACTGCATGGCTCCCCATCCGGGATACTTCAGGCACAGCCGCTTCGAGAGATTCTTGTAAGGCATGGCGTCGATCACGAAGAAGCTGTTGAATGTCTCGATCAAGTGATGGAACCGCGCCTCATCATCGGCGAGGACCTCCTCGCAGTGAATGAGCCTGAGCCTCGCCCCCGTCCACCCCCAGACGCTCACGTGGCACACGTCGCCCACGTCGATCCCCATGAAACTCGAGTGCGCGCGCTTCTCGAAGCCATGCTTTCCTTCGGCCTCGGTGACGAACTCCGATGTAAAGGGACACATCTCCGAATCCCTATAAGGCACCCCTACGATCGATATCCAGAGGTTCTTCTTCTCGCTCGACAACACCGCTTTCAGGAGTTTGTTATAGATGAACGTGGGCGTCACCGTGCTCGAGAACAACTGGCTCGGTAAAAACCCGACATGCTCCTTTGAGCGATCCGGATACTTGGGCACCCAGACGCCGCGCGTCGTATCGAGTTTCCGCCTGCAATGGGTGCAGCCGACCCAGGCCGTGAGCTTCTCTCCCTTTCCCTTATGCATGAGGTTCCTGGGAAAGCTCTCGACCACGTTGTTCCAGCGCCCGCAGGCCGGACACTTTACATGCCAGTAACGCTGGTCCGACGCCTTGAAACTCCGGTTGATGCCGTAGTCCGGGCGCGAGGGCTGCGAGAGCTCAAGAATCCATCCGAAGTGCGAATGAAGGAGACGGTCCTCGGCAAAGATCAGGTTTTCTTGGTCCGCTTCGTCGATCTCATCTTTCACCAGCATATCGGCGTCTATGCTCTTGACCTTCCGCTTCGTCCATACGCCGCGGAAGTAGAGCGACGAGTTACCCATCTGCTTGAGGCCCAGGTTGTCGGCGCGGTCGTAGCGCATCTTTTCGGAAAGGTGATCCGAGTTGTCGATGATCGTGTTGCACCGATCCTGCGAGAAGTCCTGGACGTCTTCATCGGTCGGGAAGTAATACACCACCTTCATGGCGTATCGGTCCATGAGATAGAGCGAGCGCAGCAGGCAGTATGTGGAGATGATCATCTGCGCCGCCTTCTGGAAGGTGAGGCGCGGAACCTCGCCCAGCGCGAAAATCTCCCGCATGTACTCATGGCCTTCGAGCGAGAACGGGACAAGCGCCCCCCGAATCGGAATGCGGATGTAGCGCTGGCACCATTCCAGGAAGTCGGCGGTTACGAAGCGCTTCTGGAACGCCTTCGAGGCGATCTCGAATACGCTATCGTCCATTCTTCTCCCTGAGCCGCTCGGCCGTGCGCTCCTGGAACTTGCGGAGGATGGCCTCCTGGTGTTTTAAAAGAACCTGCGAAACTTCGGTGATCTCGTACATCACCTCGAAGAGGATGTCCATTTGTTCCTCGACCGTGACGCGCTTCCCCTTGTCGACGATCTTCTGCTGCCATTCTGAGAGTGCCTTTAAGGCATACACGGCCGCGTCCTTCGTTTTAAACTCCAGATCCCCGGAGCGTATCTCATCGATGATCTCATTGAGGATGCTGCTCGTCTCTTCTATGACCTGTTCCTGTGTACGCACGACCGCCTGTTTCTCCCCCGCGCGCATGAGCGCGGTGTAATCCCGGCGACGATCCTCCCAGGTGAGCCCCGTCTCATCCTTCTTCTCCGCCCAGCCCTTTACCGTCCCATGGGTGAGCGTCTCGCACCCCGGATGCGACTTGAGCATCTCCGCAATTTTCCGGAACGAATGCCCCTGGCAGTAGAGCATGAACGCCTGGGAGATGGTCATCGCGTCGTACATCTACGACACCGCCCTGGGGTGTTTAGCCGCGGGCCGCGAAGCCGCCGCAGAGGTGTTCCAGGGCTGGGAGGGTCGGATATCACTCCCCAGCGGTTGGCTGAAATCAGGGGACCAGGGAAACATTTCCCGTTTGTTCGCCTCGTTCTTGAAGTAGTTGAGACCGAACGCGGCATTGCATCCCAGGATGAACGCGCCCAGGCCGTCGCTAAAGGTGATCAGGCCGCTCGCGCAGATGACGATATACAGGATCGCGATGAAGGCGAAGAGCGAGAAGAAGAACCCGCGTTTCGAAAACGCGCCTCCCTTCGCTGTCCAAAAATAGAAAGGACGAATCCGTCCCGGTTTCGGCTTTTCGTTGAAGACCGGAAGCGCCGCCGCCTCCTTCATCATGGTCTTCGTGTCGGGTTTCGGCTGCGTCTTGATTCGCGTTCTCATACATTACCTCTCGTTTTCAAAAAGGTCTTTCACGGGCTCGACCTTCTGGTGCTCCATGAGCTTCACGAGGTTCCGGTGCATGATATTGAGCTTGCGGTCGGTTTTCGACGCGTTTCCTTCGACCGTGCATAACCGCGTCTCGTGGTCCTTCAATTTTTCGTCGTGCCGCCTAATCTTATACCGCACCCAGAAGTAGAACCCGATTACCGAGGCGAGCATCCCCCCGGCGGCTACAACCGCTCCCGAAGCGTCCTTGATAAGCTCCATGCGCACCCTCATGATTAAACCCTGCCGGATCACCCGACTGTGACATCTGGGTGATCCGGCTTCGCAAGTCTGATCCTATCCAGATCCTTAAATGGGTTTCAAAAAAAGTGCCGCCCATATGAACGAACGGCGCGAGCCATAACCAATATAGTGATTGGACAGTACGGAAGGGCGGGAAAGGACGCAAGGTCGTACTTTCCGTTATTTCCGTTGATTCCGTTATTTCCGATCTTTTTTAAAAAAGAGAGAGCTGAGACTCTTGGCGGGTCGATTCAATGAAAAGCTCGACGTCCAAGGGGTGATACCGGAAGGTGCGCTGGGAGAGCTGGTAGAACTTGATCCGGCCGATTCGCCGGTAATTCGCCAGGGTGCGGGAGCTGATCTTCAGCTTGACCGCAACCTCGACGGGGCGCAGGAGGTCGTCCTTTTCATGCATGCATTTGATGGTATGAAATATCTTGACTAAATGTCAAGTCGAAAAGGGAGGGTAATCATTTAAAGGACACCAGCAAGGAATTGACCTTCATAAGTAATTACTTCATGCTTGCTTTTAAATGAGTACTTTTCTGCTATGAAATTAGAAAAGCGCTGGTCCCCTTTTACAGAGGACATGGCATTATTGAGAAACACAAGTTTCACACAATGTGGAGGTGCATTCTCCCAGTTTTTTGGCTTTATCCCACCTGAGATCCTGAATGTATCGGTAACCGCTGGCGTGTTCAAATCCCAGCGCCGGTCGAGACTTCGCTGAAAACCTTTTCTGTCATGCGCGGAAAAAGGAATCAGCTCAACATATATCTTCAAGCGCAGCGATTCCCGTTTCTTCAGCTCCTCCGGTATTCGTAGAATGACCGATATGGCGTCATTCATATCAGAGAAAACAGCGGATACCGCATCACCGCGCGCAAGAATAGGAAGATATACCCTGCTGCTAAATCGGAACAAGCGTGGCCACATTTGCCACAGGTAGCCGAGGTGCGCGTTGTAAATTTCGTTGTCGGACTTTTGAAGAAGCTCGCTGCCTTCGATGTCTGAAATAACGAATATCAAATATTCCTGCGACCTGCCGATCTGGGACAGTAGCTCGGCGTTCAATTCGTAGGATTCGTCCTCGAGCTTTTTGACGATGAGTGATTTATACGATGCCTGATCGGTAACTTGTAAAAAGGAAATTCTTTTCACGGGAATGTCGGAGTGGCAGTGGCTGCACTCCAAAACATCGGGTATCGGATTTTCGTATGGAAAATCGAACGACGATCCACAATCGGGACATTTCGAATCTTCGGATAACAGACCGGTTGATATTAAGGATTTAATGATGCTAGCGACGGGAATATCTCCGCCACGGATATTGTTCTTTACATCGTTAAAAGTCAGGAACGCCCCTGCATTAAAGTGGCTTATATATTCAAAGAGAGCATAAAGGTTATCCGGGTTGTCTTTGGAGTCATGAAAAAATCGAATCCAGTTCTTGATATACTCTTTCATGAATATTGCTTCCTTTCTCCACCATCACTCGGACTGAACCTGTGGATATATTACAAACTATGCGTGCCGATTCAAGTTCATTATCGGCATTGAATAAAAAAATGATGAAACCACGGCCGATCGTTTGAATGTTCTCCATGTTCAGGACCGCTTTTATGACCTTCCCATTATTAAACGCGTCAAAGTCAGGATTGGCCGCAAGGAAACCTTCGAATGTACTATGGTCAGAATGATAGCTTTTAACCACCGGCTTGAGCCTGGGGGGAGTGAGTTTGTCGAATTTATCAATAGCCACTTCCGAAAGATCGCCAGCTTCAAGTTTAAATTCAATCTTCATCGGAATTAGAAGCGTGTCGGCATTCTCCCTGGCTACTACGTTGCGGAGGGTCTCTCGATTGATTTTTTTATGTGACTGAATTTCTGCTATTTCGTCATCGCTAAAATCAATTCCGCTTTTTTTAAATGCGTTTATAAGAATCCCCGGCAGCCTCTCTTCCGGGCGGACTTCCATTTTGTCATCGTCGTCGGGATCGATCAACTTGGGCTGATCGGTCGAAACCGTGATCGTTTGTCGTGAGAGATCGTACCAAACGATATTCACGATCCTGGACACGGCAGCATACTCAATCGATAATTTACGGATATACGTCATTTCCTCGGAATCGGGGCTCACCATTTCACGTAGCGCTTCGATTATTTCATCATGCCTGTCGGTGATATCGATTTTTGCATGGCCTATCTTTTCCGATTTTTCCCTAACCAAATCTCCACAATGGACTCATTGCGTTTTACATATACGATTTTAGGATCTCCCCATGGACCAGCTCCGACTGGATCATATGGTATCTCTTCTATAACTCTTATCACCCTCTCAATTTTTGATCGCACACCGGCTGGTATTGACATTATCTGGGCGGTTCTTGCTTTTTCCGCTTCAGCCTGTTGGTTTACTTTATTGAATACCTCAAGCCGGGGATCTCCTATTTCGATCCAGGAATAAATCCGACTTTCAATTTCAGACTGGTTAGCGCTGATAATAACATCGTCGACAATCGTTTTTAAATGACGCAAGTATTTTGTTACTAATGCTTGTCCCCAGAAATTATAGCTTTTCCGAAGGATGATTGCTCGCCGAATGAGTTCTTTTTCTCTCGCATTGGTCTTCCCGCCTTTCATCACGCCTCCAGGTGTTTTTATGGTTACGCTTCAGACGTTATCCGCAATTTGAGGTTGGGACCATTATATGAATTGTAATACAATAAGCCTACTCAACATGCCGAAACCGATAATAGCGAATCGTGTAGGCCACCCGTTAACCAGTTTCCCCCTTTTGACGGAGTGGTTTCTCGGGATGCTCCTTTTTCATTCTGTCTCCCTGGACCTTAAAAGAGAGCGCTCCTTTGAGGTCACGCAGGTACTCCGTGTCCGTAATCTCGTCAATCGCGGCTATGATAAATTTCTTATCCGTGGAAAGTTCCCGGAACCAGCCGGTGCGCGCGATCTGCTCGATCCGCGTGATCTCCGGGAAGTTATCCGCGCTTCCGTCGATTACCCCGTAGTCGGTTCCGTTGTGGTTGATGATGTGGGGGGGCTGCTGGGCGGGTGAAGCCTGGCCTTTTCCAGGAAGGAACATGTCCCCTTCGCCGGTAAGGAGCCAGTCCGGGTTTACATTAAATTTTATTTTAAGCAGCTCAACGACCGGCCCGGAAACCTGTTTAACCCGCCCATATAAAATATCAGAGATAGACCCTTTCGTGAGTCTCAGCTCTGCTGCCAAATCGGTATTGGACATACCCAAGGCATTGATCAAATTTTTAAATCGATCTTTCACTTAGCATCCGGAGTATGAATTTCGAACCAATAGTATGAATATCATATTATTTTTGTTGACACGGTATGATATTCATACTATTGTGGTTAAAGCGTTAAGCCAATGGCTTTACGCTCATAGGCTTAAAACGGGTTCAGAATCTACGCCCTCTTTAAGCCTCAAGGATTACAGCTTTAAGCCTACAATAGGAGGGCAAAATGACAAGAACAAATTTGAAAATTCTGATGATGAGAAAGAAGTTCTCGCTCATCCGAATTGCAAATGAATTAGGCGTAAGCAGCACCACTACTTACGAGGTAATCAGGGGAGTTAAGACCTCTCGGCGTATCGAATCAGCTCTGGAAGCCGCGTTCGAGATGCCCATCGAAGAAATCCGAACCGCCTGGAACACGGAAGGCAAAGCCGAAATGACGCCTGATATAAAGGCCATCGCGGAAGAGGTGAACAAGCGGTTCGGGATCCCCGCGAAAGCAGTGGGGCTGTAGGGGGATGGTGATGAAGGAAGAGCTTGGTCTTGGATTTGAAGTGCAGGTTCGCCCGGGGAAATACCGCCCAAACAAACAGACGCGGGGGATCGGGAAGGTGGTGTATTACCGCCCTGGGTATTGCGGCGTACAGTTCTACGACTATCCGCACGTCACCGATTACATCGAATCCGAATTGAGCGAGTACCACCGATGAACGTCAGAGACATTGTGCACGCCTACTTGTTGGAACATGGATACGACGGCCTCTATGACGGGTACGGATGCTCGTGCCGGCGAGATAAAGTAATCCCCTGCGGCGGTCCCGACGAGACTGCGCCTGGCAATTGCACGCCTGGATATGAATGTGGCGCGGACGGGTCCATCAATGAGCAGAAGATTCTGAAGAAAACGCTAAAGGCGAAGCTGAAAAATATCCCCGCGAAAGCGGTGGGGCTATAGGAGGGGAGATGAGAGAGGTTACCGTACGCGTTCACGACGAACTCATCAGCATGTATAAACGTTTCCACGAGGACCTCACGGAAGAGCAGATTCTCGATGCCGTCAAGGACGTTCTCGAACTGGAGATATACTTCAACGGCGGATACGTGGAGGAGAATATTCTCCGCAAGCTGGATTTCTTCCTGGAGAAGAACACCGGAACGGAGATTTCCGCGTGATGAGTGTTTATCTGGTCAAGTTGTACTTGGGGTGCCAGTGGAACCGGAATGATGGTTTTACGTCAAGCGCCGCAGTCATAACGGCCGCTTCGCTTTTTAAAGACAACAGACAAAATATTTCCGAGCCGATGACAAGCATTAAAAGAAAGTCCCGTTCACGGGACTTTGTGTCAAAGCTATCCACAGACATTGAGCTGAATAGCGTCCCAATACTTGCCCCTGAAACGTTTTCCCATACCAGCATAGGTACCCAATTCTTATACAAAAGCACTGCGTCGAAAGCACGATGTCTGCCTTTCAAGAATCGGATTCGCACGGTGGCTGGATTGATGAGCGCATTCGCGAATTTACCGGATTCACCGGAGGCGGTTTCAACGAGATCGAATATTTCATTCAGCCGTCGCGTGTATGATTTCACGCGGGTGATCTCGATCCTTCCAGTCTTCGTTATTTTGTACCTCATACGTTCACATTACTACATGCGATTAACCCGTCAATCACTATCCTCCGCCAAACCAGCGGGGCACAGGAGGTATCATGGGAACAGCTCATGCGTCTGAAAGCCTCAATGTAAAAAACGGTCTCTACTACAAGCCGGTCCAGAACGGCAGGGTACTCGTCAATGACAAACCCTTCCGCATCCCGCCCGTCGCGCAATACGCTTTCATCAAGGTCGAGGGAAACGACGTCTACATGGTGGACCCTTACGGCCGCGTAATCAGCAAGCTCTCCCCCGAAAAGGACCGCCCCCACGGCACCGCGAGGGTCGAGATATGACGGCGCTTTCATTGCTGTATCACATGCTCACGGGCGCCGACAGGGTGAGTCCCTGGAAGGCCGAGGAGCTCGCGCAAAAAGCCGGGGTGCCGTTATCCACGGCGTACCGGAATCTCCGGTACCTCACGCGGAAGAAGATCGTCACACGCGTGAACGGCGGCTATATGCTCTCGCGGCTTGTTCTGGAAACGGGGGCGAGATATCAGTCGGCGTTCGCGCGGCTCGAGATAACCAAGGAACAGGAGAAGATCTATGGCGCTGCAAAATGAGCTGGTAAAGAAGCTGGGCTTCGAGCTCCCGGAAAAGATAATCGACGACGACACGGGGGAGACGCTCCCCGGCGATCCGGAGAAAATCGGCAGGGCCCTGGGAATCATCGCAAGGGTGCAGAACGAACTGCTCCTGATGACCGAACTCATCAACGAGTTTTTCGGCGACAAGTTGTATCTGTACCTGGGGCTCACGAGGGAGGACGCCGCCAGGGTTTGCTTTGGAATGTCGCTCTCGACGGTACAGCAGATCGAGCGCATCGGCAAAACCTTCGGCGGGCGGCTCGCGGAATTCGCGCACCTGGGGGTCTCACGGCTCGACATGATTTCCCGGCTCACCGAGGACCAGAAGAAGGAGATACTCGACAACAAGGTCCTCACGCTCGCGGATGGAAGCCAGATCACGGTAGACGAGATCGGCGCGGTCAAAGTCAAGGAGGTGGAGAAAGCGCTACGCGCCGAGAAGCTCAAGCACTCGAAGCTAAAAACCAATTTCGAGGAGCTCAAAGAAGAGCACGAATCCGAAGTAAACGCGCTCAAGAACGAGCTCACCGACGTGAACAAGATGCTCAATTTCCCCGTCGAGGAGAAGGAATTCCACAAGCGCATCTCGCGCACCAGGGAAGCCCGCTCCAAGGTCATGGAAGCCCAGGCGAACATTCACGCGGCATTCATGCGCCTCGCGCAGATCACGATAGACGACGCCAACAAAGACGTCCTGGCCGACATCGAGGGATTCGCCATCGTCACGGCGAGGCACCTCCTGGACCTGGAGTCCGTCCACGGCGGCATGCTCGGGCCGTATCGCGACGGCGTCAAGGCGATAGCGGGAGCGCGCAGATGAAACTTTCCCTCATCGAAATTTATACCTACTACGAGCACTGGAAAAAGCTCTCGCATAAGGAGCGCGGGGACTACGTGGACGAGCTCGCCTCGGGGATCGGCGTCCATCCCTCCACCTTCTATCGGGCTTTCAAGGAGATTCCGAATGGGAACGGACGCGCCGACGCGTACCGCAAGGATCGCCGAAAGCCGCGCTATAAAGACATGACGGCGGAAGAATGCGCGCTCGCGGCGTCGCGGGTGTCGGCGATGAAGATGGCGGCGGCCACCAAGAACGGAAAGACAGCTGACACCGCGAGCTGCGTGCGGGCGCTCTTCAATGCCGGGGAGATTCGCTATGGGATCCCGACGTCCACGATGAACCGCTGGCTCGACTGGCACGGATTCACCTACAGGCAGATCAGGAACTATCTCGCCTCCACCGGCGTGGAACTCGCGACCGACGAACCGAACAAATGGATGTTCCTCGACTTCTCCGTCTCGGAAATATTCTACCTTTCCCGGAGCGACAAGCTCGTCATGGACACAACCGGGATCCTCACCGACAAGAATCACCGCGAGGAGCTCCTCACCAAGAAAGGATACCGAAAGGTTTTTATCGGCTGCGTGGTCGACCTCTTCTCCAGCGCCTATTGGGTGAACGCCTATGTATCGCCGGGAGAATCGAATTACCTGGTGATGAACTTTCTCATGGACGCCATGAGTGCGAAGTCCGATCCGCAGAATCCGTTCAGGGGAATACCTCAGAACATCTACTGCGACAGAGGCAGCGCTCTGCATTCTCAGCAGTTAAAGGACATCTTCGAGCCCCTTGGAATAAAGATATGGTCCCACATTCCAGGCAATCCCCGCGCAAAGGGGCGGGTCGAGTCCAGGATCGGGCATTATAAAAACACGATCGAACGCTGCTTCGCCTTCGAAAGGCCCGACTCCATTGAGCGCTACCGAGAGATCACCCAGAAGATGATCACGGCGGACAACATAAAGAAGGGGTACTTCACGAAGTGGATGGAGATCCACAAGACCCCCGGGCTGCTCCGGGAGTTCGACGAAACCCTGCGCGGGCGGCTCGGCTATACCATGATCGAACGCAAGGTCGACGTACGTGGCCGCGTGTCCATTGAGGGCCAGGAATACTACGTATCCCGCATGCTGAACGACCAGCGCGTCGCGATCTACACGCTCCTGGACGGCATCATGAAGGCGGTGGACAAGCACGGGAACACCTATGAGCTCAAGGGGACGGCGCACCAGCAGCGGATGATGGGCGAGTACAAGGGAATCGAGAAGACCGTGTACGATCGCGCGCTGGATTCAATAAAGATCGAAGGCAAGCGCTTGCGGGGTGTCATAAAGCCCGAGCATTTTGCTGAGACGCTGCCGGAGAACATTGTGCTCTTCGACCGTAAGGGCGCCGCGGTGGATGTATCGACGCCCCTGGACGTGCCGGTCATCGCGACAGTCGAAAGCGCCTGGCTGCGGGTGTATCGCTCGACCGGATTTTCAAAGAACACGCTGCCGCATGATACCGCCGAGAAGATCACCATGCTTTTCGGCGCCATGATAGAAATGGACGGCGAAGTGCCGCCCGAAAGATTCTCCGAAATACTGGAGATCATTACAGATACCGTACGGGAGGTGCGAGCTTTATGACCAATGTAAAGACGATGAATTTTCTTTCCGCCGAACGATTCATCCGGGACACGATCGGCCGCAAGGGGATCGGCGCCGTGATCGGCGAAAAGGGAAGCGGCAAGACCCACATCAAGCGCCAGGTGATTGGAGCCCTCGAGGAAAAGAAGGGTTCCTACGCCATCATCGACGTGACGCCCATGTCAGAGGGCGTGCGCAACATCACGCAGATTATGAGCGCCATCATCCAGGACATCTCGGGTGAAGGTCCCCGCCATGATTCCGAAGCACGACGCCGGCAGCTCAGACGCATCCTCGGAGATTCGGGGTCCGATATTATCCTCGCGATCGACGAGGCGCAGGATCTACACAAGAGCACGCTCAGGGGACTCAAGAAGCTGCATGAGCTCGGCTTCGGAATGAAGGATCGGCTCTTCTCCATCATCCTCTTCGGACAGCCCTCGCTCAAGGACAGGATCGCCGACGACGAGCTCCGGCCGCGTTTCAAGCGCCTTCAGATGAGCGATTTAACCGCTAAGGAGAAAGCGCTCTTCATCGAGAACCACGCTCTGTTCACGGAAAAGGCTCTGGATACGTTCCTCAAGCGTACCAAGAAAACACCGCTCGCGGTTATCACTGCCTATGAAGAACTCGACGAGATGCGCTCTGATCTCGATCAGAAGAAAATCACCGAGGAGATGGTGAACGATTACTTCTCCCTGGCTATCAGGGAAGCCCTTGCCGCGATGGATAAAAGTTACCGGCGCAAGGCGAAGGAAATCGAGGAGACCACCGGCGAGAAGATATCCCCGGCTACCGTGCATCAATACGAGAAAGGTAATTACAAGGGGAACAACGACAGGCTGGACGACCTCATGAGCCGGTACGTCCATAAATCCATCGGCCCCATTAGCAAGGCACTATAAACCACAAGGAGGATAATAGATGAGGCAAAAACCCGAAGTCGCAAAGGTCGCGAGCATCGAGGACGCGAACGAGGTGCTGCGTGACATAGCACTCTGTCAGCTGGAGCTCGCGAAGATCGATACTCCCGCTGCCGAGGATATCAAGCTCATCCAGGCGCGCGCCGAGCAGGACGGCCGCCCGTATCGTGAGCGGATCGAAAAGCTCGAGGCGCTCCTGGTGCCGTACGCCGAGGCGAACAAGGACGACCTTTTCCCGGAAGAAAAGAACGCCCGGCGCTCGCTCGCTGTGACTTTCGGCTCGTTCGGGTATCGCAGAAGCACTTCGATCAATATTGAAGATGAAGCGAAAACCATCGAGGCGATCGAGATCAGCAAAAAGAACCTGGCCAGGAAGCTCGGTATTGATGACGCGATCGTGCGCGAGCCAAAGATTCAGAAGACGAAGCTCCGCAAGTTTTCGGACGACATCCTGGCTAAGTTCGGGATTACGCGGATCGCCGAGGACACCTTCTTCTACGAGACCGATATCGACGCCGTGAACATCGATTTGCAGAAGGCCAAGTCGGCATGATCTCGGCGCAGAACAGGCGGCATATTTTTTACCTTTGCACCAGGCTGGGTCTGGATGAGCTCGCACGTCATACCATCCAGCACTCGGTCTGCGGCAAAGAGCATTTGAGCGATATGAACGATTCCGAGGCCGGGCTGCTTATTCAGACCCTCAAGGGAGAGCTTCGAAAATGGAGCGCCCGCCAGGGGACGCGGCATAATCATCTCGTCCATGGAGATAACATTCATAACCTCATGACTCCCGAGCAGCGGGGAAAGATTGTCGCCATGTCCATCCAGGCATACGGAAAATTCGAAGCCGAAACAATGGATCGATTCTGCCGTCGTCAATTCAAGAAGCCTTACCGGCTGCTGACTTCCGATGACGCCATTAAGCTCATCGAGATTCAGAAAGGCATCTTAAAACGCAAACTCAAGGAGGACCAGAAGTGAAAACGATCAACATTTCCAAGGATAAGGAATATCAGACTCAGCGGGACAATCCGACCGATCCGCACGGTACCTGCAATACCACCGCGTCGATCAACGCGCTCCTCTCGAGCGGCATCCGATTTAACTATCCCTTTGGTATGCAGCCCGAAGAACACCTGACTCGGTTCATGGAATCTCCCGAATCCTGGGAGAAGATGCGCAAGGAATACCCATGGGCGGTAACGCAGGGCTATCATCCCCGGCACGTACACGACATGCTCGCCTGGGGAGTGAACAGACTTGTGGGGCGCACGGCAGATATCTTCCGGGTTGATGCCTCGATTCAGGAGATTCTCTTCAACATCGCGGCCGCGCAATGCGCGGTCAATGTCTGCGGACGTTTTACCAGCTACGGCCACATCGTCACCGTTGTCGGATTCACTTCCGAACAGGACGACGTGGACGCATGCCAGGAACCCGGGGATATCGATCTCCCACGGGTCATCAAGATTATCATCGATGACCCGTATGGTAATTACTTCTCTAAATATCAGAACCCGGATGGAAACAATGTCTACTTCCCGGTAGCGGACTTCAATTTTTTAACCAGGGAATACGGCGACCATTCAAAGAAATGGGCGCACTTCTTCGTGAGAGGCTAAGCCATGAGCCATGCCAATATAGTGACCTTGAATACGAATGGTGATGCTCAGCGCCGGAATAACCCGCCCGGCGAAAAGCCTCTTTCCTCGCGCACGATCGCCGCGATCCAGGAGATCATTCTCGCGGACTACATTCTCGACCTTATGGAGGGAGTTTATGATTCTACAGCTCTTACCCATCTCTTTCTTGTTCCTCGTTGTGGGCATTCTGCTTCTGCTCTTGCACCGACCAAGGAAAAACGAGCTCACGCGCAACTGGCAAGCGCTCATCGATAAAAGGATCAGGGGGTGAACCAATGAAAAGGTTTAAGGAGGCGAGAGATGCTCACAATGATCGATAGGCGCAAACTTCTCAACGCGGGATTCCGTATATTCAGAAGGGATGAACTGAGAAAGTTAATAAAGGAATGTCGCGGAGAGAATCTAAGCTGGTATAAAGTCGGCGATTATAAATCAATCGCTGAAATGAACCGGATGATGGATTCGCTATTGATGAGCCAAACCAATATAGAGGAAGATTGAGAGGATTTATGATTGATGATTCAATGAAAAATAAAATCGACAGCATGGACTATGAATCCATGCTCGCTCTTTGGCGAAATGCCCCTGCCGGACATCCGATGTTTCAGGGAGAGATTGGGAATTATTACAGTCAAGTCATGGCCGAAAAACGGAGCAAAGTTACAAATTCCGAACATTCTGCGACATCAAAAAGAATAGGATGGGAGGGGCGATGAAATTCTACATAGCCAGTCACCTTGAGAATTCAGAGAACGTAAGGAAGATCGCTCAATACCTCACGTATCAGGGATGGGACCAGACCTATGACTGGACGGCTCATGGGCTCGTGGACGACAAAAAGCGCCTGGTCTCCGTATCGCTCAACGAGATCCAAGGCGTGCGCGACGCCGACGTGGTATTCCTGCTTCTCCCCGGTGAACGCGGCACCCATGCGGAACTCGGTGCCGCGATCGCGTATGAGAAGCCGGTCGTGATCCTCGCCCTTGACCAGGAGGATTATCACCGCGACGGCCACACCTGCGTGTTCTACTGGCATCCCGTGATCTTCGATCGGATCATCGAGCCCGACATTCTCACTCTTGCTTTTACGGCTCTTCGTGCAGCGAAGAGGATTGTGCGGAGGGTATATGCAAACGCGTGATCTTTCCGGGATTATAGAAAAAATCAGGAAGCTCCTCGCGCTGTCGAAATCACCTAACCGGGCGGAGGCCGCGGCCGCGCTCAATAAGGCGAATGAACTGCTACTTCAGTATAACCTTTCAATTGAGCAGATCAAGGACCATGATTCCGATCCCGTAAGATTGGGCAGAATGTTTGTCTCCGGCGCATCAAAGAAATGGAGACGACTGCTTATTACCAAACTTGCGGAAGTAAATCTTTGCCTGGCGATTTTAGATCATGGGGGAGCTTACTTCATTGTCGTCGGTCGCAAAGTAAATACCATATCAGTAATTACCATGTGGGATTATCTTGAAGGTGCGGTAAAAAGAATCCATTCACGAGAGTGTCCGCGCCAGGCTAAAAGTCATTATCGGGAATCCTTCAAGCTTGGAATTTCCACCGGGATTGCAGAAAAGCTTGAGGAACAATACCGGGAAAATACCGATCCAAGATCCAAAGCCCTCGTGGTTTCGCTGTATCACAACGAGAAGAAAAGGATTGATGACTTCCTCAGTGACGCCGGGCTTAAATTAGAGCTTTCACAAATTGAGATCGAGCGCCAGGAGGCGTATCGTAAGGGACTCGTCCATGGACGGCGGGTGAATTTGAACATGCAGATCGACAGCAGGCGGTCACATCCCAATCATCGGTTTGAAAATCATGCTGACTATTAAAAAGTACCTGGTAGTATTCATTATTGGTGCGATCGCAGGGATCGCGGGAACATTTTACATCATGCTTCCATCGCATTCCTCGACCGACAAGAACATCAAGGTCACCAAAATATCCGGAGAGAAAATTGAACACTCATCATTCAAATCGTCGGGGACGAATTTTTCATTTTATACGACAGCCGAAGGTCCCGGCGCGATCTTCACAGAGATCCCGAAAGAGATGATTCCGGAAGCGAATGCTTATCTTCACCAGGTTCACAACCTCCAATTCTCGATTCAATCGATATGGTATAACGAGCGGTTTAATTCGATCCTCGGAATTTCATATTTACATCGATGGGGGCGGGTTTCATTTGGAGGGGGGCCGCTCATTTCCGGTGATGCGTTCGGTGCCCAGGTGATAGGTCAATGGTCATGGTAAAACAGCTGCCAAGTGCGCTATTTTCAACGCAGAATGGCCGTTTTTTAAGAGCCATTTTGCGTCCTCAAGGCCGTTTTTCGCCGGGCGCGCGCTCAAAAAATCGTCTATTTTCTCGTTGTGTTCCTGCATCTTACGTCTTATATTCGTGGAATCTAGTGTCATTATATGAGATTCTGCCCCGGTTTTCCAGCGAATTCCGGCGCGTTCCGGTCAATTCCAGTTGCAAATAATGTGGGTATTCTGATTCTTAATAGTGGGCGGGGATATCATGTCGTAACCGATGCCGTTTTTTCCGGACGAGGATTTATTCCCCGCCGAGAAGCCCAGGGCGGGATTCTGCCATGTCCCCGCCTGCTCTTTCATCCATTTCTCCGATTCGACGTCCTTTTCCGAGGCGGTCAGCAGTTCGGACCGCTTCAAGGCCAGGTCGACGAGTTCGGCCGGATCATACTCCGATCTGTTTTCACCGCCGCTCACGGGCGATGAGATGACCGCGACTGCAAGACACAACAACACCAGTGACAATGCTCGATTCATTCAAGTCCTCCCTAAATCCTGTCTGGGAACTGGAAATGCAGATAGTGCACGGGATTTACCCGCACATTATCGACAAGCATTTCCAATAAAAACTAGTACGTGGATACGGGTGGTGCGCGATCGTGATGATCGCGTCCGATGAACTTATGGGAGAGTGTGAAATTCACGGTAAAAAGCTGGTTATGCTGCGTCCACATAGCTACGGAAAACCGTAGCGGTGCCTCCGCATACGAGGTGGCACGCGGCTGATCGGGGGCTTTTACCTGGACGCTGAACGCGGCGTCATGGATAACATGCTCGATGATCGTTTCGTCGTTTCGACAGCCATCCCTTCCGGAGGGGGAGCTTTCCCCCTCCGCGCCGGAATTTCCGGGCAATGCGCGGACCATCTCGACGGAGTCGGCATGGTGTACGCGAACGCCCGCCGCTTCCGCGACAACGAGCATCGCGAACATTGATATCAGAACGAGGGGTATCGCGTTTCTGATTTTCGAAGGGCTGGCCATTAACCTCACACTCAAGAATTCGCCGGACGACTTTTAGAACAGTTTACTAATTAAATCAAATTCGAACACGGCGTCAAGATATTTGTAAAAAGTCCCTTATTCAGCGGAAAGATGCAGCACTGACGCAACCTATCCTGATCCATGAGGTTCCGGTGCCTGGCGGCCCGATTTTACTTCCCAATATACCGGACGCCCTCAATTCCCTTAAAATGCGTGTCCTGTGTCCATAGGATCGCATTATGCTGCCGGGCCGTAGCGAGGATGAGGCTGTCAGCCATGGGGAGCTTTCGGTCGCGGCTTATCTGCGCCCCCAGGAGCGCAAGGCGCGCGTCGACCGGTTCAATGCGGCACTGGTGCATCACCGCGATTATCTGCAGGGCGGTCTGTTCGTCCCGCTCTTCCAGTAGTTTTTTAAACACCTCGTAAACGTTAATCGATGAAATGATGCAGTTTTTCATGTCCTCGATGGGGGCCGCGAAAAAATCCGCGTTTTTGCCGTCGGCGAAATACTCGAGCCAGCCCGATGAATCGACCAGGTTCATGTACGGTCCTTATCCCTTTTGATTTCCGTATCGACGCCCCGGGCGTACCCTCGCATGGATTTCACGCTCTTCACCGGGACGAGCTCTATCCTGTCCCCGTACTGGATAGCGGTGAATCTCTGGCCCGCCTTCACATGGAGGCTTTCCCGTATCTCCCTGGGTATGACGATCTGGTATTTTGTCGAAACCGTGACCGTGGGCATTGTGTACACCTCTCATCTAACGTAATACGTTTATTCTATCGATCCAAAAAAGGTAGGTCAAGCGTATTTCAAATAAACCGCATTCCCCCTCCATGACGGCCCTTGAGGCGATGCATCACGGAAATGCCCCCGCACCCCTTCGGGGGGTCAGGGGGGCGAATTGAAGGGACTAGATTTTAATACCCGCGATAAACGCGTGATCCAGCACCACGCCGCTCGCGTTCAGGAAGTCCGCGAAGATGTTGAAGAGGATCGGGTCCACGCCCAGGTACTCGCCGTCGATGTAATCGTGGCGGATCGTGGCGAGGGCCTCGTCGGGGGTCATGGGCTTGCGGTATTTCTTTCCGGGATCGGTCATCGCGTCGTAGACGTCGATAATTTCAAGAATCTTATTCGGGAAATACGACAGCGCGCTCCCGAACCCCACGTCGTTTATATTGTAGGAGATGCAGTACTTCGTGGGAGAGGTGTCGCGCTGCTCCCCCCTGCGCTCGACGAACCGGCTCCTGAATGTCGCGAGCTGGCGGTACCCGTAGGGGGCGCCGTAGTAGTCGTGATGAAGCAGCCCCGTGGACACGACGCCTATGCTGAACTCCTGGGACTCGATGAGCATGTTGTAGCTCTCGAACACGTGGCGGCGCGCCCTGCGCGGGTCGTAGCCCTCGTTCCCGTCGTGGTAGTCGACCTCGGGGAGCTTGCCCACGTCGTGCATGAACCCGCCCATGGCGTAATCGATAAAGGCCATGCGGTCGCGCACCGGCGCGATGCCGCCCTTGTAGGCGATCTCGAGCGTAATCCGCTGCGAGCCGCGGAATATCTTGTCGTAGAGCGGGTGGAAACGCTTCCCGAACTCGGCGCGAAAGCGCTTCACCTCATTCGAGTACTTCTGGAAATAGCCGTTGTAGAAGAACAGGAACGAGATGTAGCGGATGAGGATGCGGTTCATGTGGTCCAGCGTGACGGAATTGGTCTGGATGTTCTGGAGCTGGGCGAGGTCCTTATGGCTCGCCTTCCCCTTGCTCATGAGGTTGATGAGGTTGTCGATCAGGAGAAAGGACTCGGACACCATCTTGCGGAGCTGGGCCCTGGGGACGGTGCGGTCCAGGTTTTCCCCCAGGGTCGCCTTGTTCACGCACATGGACTGCGCGAAAATATTCCCGGTCTCACCCATGGTCCCGGCGTCGAACCGCTTGCCCTCCTCGGCGAGGGTTTTCAGGCGGTGATTGTTGTTCATGAGCGACTGGATACGCTCCATGAGGTCCATCTCGCGGGCAAGCTTGAGCGCGGTATCGAAGACCTTATCGGGCTCGGGGGGCCGATACACGGGTACGTCGGCCAGGGAGCCTTCCACCTCTATGGGTACCGGGACAATCGGCTGCTCAAGGATTATCTGCGCCCGCTTGAGGCGCTGGAAGGAGTCGCCGTCCAGGTAGAAGACCATCTCCTTGTTTTTAAGGTAGGAATCGAATTCCTTTGGCGGTATGAAACTGAATGTCCCGTCCTTCTTTTTATGCCGTATGGGAAGACCGACCTCGATGATGTAGGCGAGTTTTTCCCTGACCACTTCGGCAGGGACCTCCATCATGGTTTCGGACCTGAGAAGATCCTCCATGCTTTCTTCGAAATCGAGTATGAAATCGTCGTCCATTAGATGCTGTTCCTTTAAGGTGTTCGGGACCGCCGGCATATCTCCCGTCAAATAAATATATCCTGTTAGTTGTTACCGGACTAGAAAAAAGGGGATCGGCGCAATCCGGGGATCAAGTCGCTTCAACGATGCATGCGCTCCGCGTGCGGTCAATTCGATTTTACCCGGGCACGGGGCCCGTTTTCATACGCGCAGCCGGTAAATTGTATTTGCCTTTTCGGCGCCCCCGGCCTAGGGTTTCCCGGCGTACGCGTATCGACGCACCATGAGCCCCAGGAGTACTTTTATGAAACCGGCACGAATCATTGCAGTAATCACCCTCATCCTGAACGTCATTATCGGCGGCACGCCCGCGTACCCGCTCCCCCGCGTCACGGACGTGATCAACCGGATCGATTACCTCTACGAGCAGGTGGGCGATATCTCCGTCAAGGTGACCATCACCCAGAACAAGGCGAGCCAGGGGATCAAGGTGTTCGAGTCGCTCTACTTCCGCCGGGACAAGTCCGACGAGTTCCTCATCATCATGACGGCCCCGGACGCGGACAAGGGCAACGGCTACCTCCGGGTCGGGGACAATTTCTGGATGTATCGCCAGAACACGCGCACCTTCCAGCATATCAGCCGCGACGAGAGCATCATGGGCACAGACGCCAAGGGCGGCGACTTCGAGAAGAGAAAGCTCGCCGACCTCTACCGCCCCGAGACCGACGCCTCGGGGGTCGAGATCATTACCGAGGAGATGCTGGGAAAGAAACCGGTCTACAAGTTCGCGCTCACCGCGAAGGTGAATGACGTCACCTACCCGCGCCAGGTCTACTGGGTCCAGAAGGAGGATTACCTGACGCTCAAAACACAGTCCTATTCGCTCTCCGGCACGCTCATGCAGACTGCCTATTTCCCGAAATACACGGTCGTCGAGGGCCGCTACATCCCCATCCAGCACATCTACATCGACGAGTTCGAGAAGGGCAACAAGACCATCGTCGAGCTCTCGGGCATCTCACTTGCCCTGCTCGACCCGAAAATATTCACGAAGGCGTACCTCGAAAATTTAAGCAGGTAACGTGGGGTTTGATAAACGTCGTAGAGACGTCCCGGCGGGACGTCTCTACGACGTTTATCAAACAACCCCGCATGAATATTTCGTGACTTTTCGCAAATTTCTCCGTATATTTCTTATACATTCCTCACCATCACTACATATCCGGAGAAGCCATGAATAAAATCACGGCATTTTGCATGATTGCGCTGGTTTTCTGCGCGGGCACCGCCTTCGCCAACAAGTCTTCCGTGGTCATTTCCGCGCCCGAATCGGCCCCGAAGGGGAGCGCGGTGACGATCACCCTCACCGTATCGCACAACGGGAACAACTGGTTCCACTTCACCGACTGGGTCTACGTAAAGGTGAACGGCGCCGAGGTGCAGCGCTGGACCTTTACACGGGACACGCGCCCGGAATCCGAGGTGTTCACCCGGCAGGTCACCGTCACCGTGGACGGTCCGCTCTCCATCGAAGCGGAGTCGGACTGCAACGTTCACGGGAGCGCCGGCGTCGTGAAGGCGACGATCGCCCCGAAGTAGGGAGGCCTATATATGAAAATCGCGGGAGTCTCGATCGTCCTCGTGCTGGGCATCATCAACATGGTGCTCATCGTCTTCCAGATGCTCACCGGATACCACAAGATAAAGACGCCGTTCAGGATGCACCGGAAGGCGGGTATCGCGCTGCTGTGCTGCGCGCTCGCGCACGCGGTTCTCGCGGCGCTTTCGGGATAGCGGGAAATCGGGCGAATTTCCGAATATTTTCGCGGGTTTTTTTATTTGACTTTGCTTTCCCGATATGTTAGTACTCAGGCATAGTTCAAACTACCTGAAAGGAGATACTCTCATGGTAAAAAAAGTTCTGGTGTTATCAGTGCTCGCACTTTTCGTCGTTGCGGGCTGCGGCAAGGCCGACAAGTACGCGGACGCAAAGTCCCTCATAGGCGACATGACCAAATTGTATGAAGGATTCATAGGCGGAGTCGAGAAAGCCGGCAGCGGAAAGGATCTTGCCGCGGCGATCAACAAGTTCGCAGACGGGATGAAACCCCTTGCCGTCAAGGCGAAGGACCTCGAGAAGAAGAATCCCGAGCTCAAGTTCAAGGACCCCAAGAACCCTCCGAAGGAACTGGAAGCCGAATTCAAGAAATTCGAAGATCTGACCAAGAAGTTCATGTCCCAGACGGTCATGGAAAAAATGATGAAGTACGCGACCGATCCCGAAGTCCAGAAGGCGCAGAAGGACATGACGGAGAAGCTTAAAGACCTGTAGATCGTCCCTAAAGGATGATTTACCCGGTTTTTAGGACGACGGGACATATCGACGATATGTCCCGTTTCTTTTTCACGGCGCGGGAATCGTTCCCCCCGGGGACCGGGCCCGCCCCTTATCGGGCGCGCAAGCGCGCCCCCCGCGGAGGCTGATGCGATGAAATATCCCGTCTACATTATTTGCGCACTATTACTATTTTCTATGACGCGCGTGTCCCCCGCGCAGGAGAAGAATCCCGTCGACGAGGACAGCATCTTCACCAAGGAAGACACCGTCACCCCGGCGGACCGCGTCAAGGACGAAGGTCTCGCATCCGGGATCGAGAAGGAGTCGCTCGCCTTCAACGGGTTTATCAACGCCCGTAACAACTACTTCATGGACCGGGACTGGATGCTCGGGACGGGGGGGCATTTCGACGACAATTCCCTCGTCACCCGCGTTCAGGGCAATTTCACCCTTGACGCGCGCCTGCGCCAGGGGATGAAGGGCTTCGCGAACGCGAGCGTAAACTACTTCCCCAATGGAACGACGCAGACACGTACGCTCTCCGATCCGGCCGTTCCCGGTTCCGAGAAAACGTACAATGAGGAGGTCACCACGACCTACCGCGTCGACGAGCTTTTCGTGGATTTCAACGTGGGTAAGCTCGCATATTTCCGCATGGGGAAGCAGCTTCTCAAGTGGGGCGTGGGCACCCTCTGGTCGCCTACGGATTTCATCAACATCGAGAAGAAGAACATACTCGACTCGTCCCAGGTGCGCGAGGGGGTGAGCGGGATCAAGATGCACATCCCGTTCGGCACGCGCGCGAACATCTACAGCTTCGTGAAATTCAACGACGCCGACAATCTCGACCAGGTGGGGGTCGCGAACAAGCTCGAGGTCCTGTTGGGCAAGACCGAGATCTCGGTGTCCGCGCTCTTCAACGACGCGCGCGTCCCGGTGTACGGCATGGACTTCACGTCGCGCCTCTTCACGATCGACGTCCACGGCGAGGCATCGGCCTCGTACGGGGACCCGGCGAGCAGGCTGCGCCGCATCGAGATTGTCCCCGGCCCCGCATACGAGCCCGTCGAGTACCGCCGCCGCGGTGAATGGGTCTACCGGGCGAGCGCGGGGATGGGACGGGGATTCGACGTCCTTGACGTGCACGAGCGTGTCCGCCTGGACGCTGAGTTCTTCTATAACGGCTCGGGCTATCGCGACCGCATGTTCGACAGGGGTATGATCGACTCCCTCGTCTTCGTCCAGAACGGTTACTACGAGCCCAATTATTATGGAATGTATTACGCGGGCCTTTTCTGCACCGTCTCGCAGCTGTTCACCTCGGACCTTTCGCTCATGATCAACTACATTGCGAATATCGGCGACGGCTCCTCGGTCGCGTCCGGAATGCTTTCCTACTCGATGACCTACAACTTTGTGCTCGCGCTCCAGGTGAACGGTTTTCTGGGGAAAGGCATGCGCGAATATACCGCGCAGGGCAACGCGATGACGGTGGAGCTGAGCGGCAAGGTTGTATTCTAGGAGCGCGGGGAATCGAACGGTTCACGATCACCCCAGGTGCATGATCCCGATTGCCCGCGCGACAGGCGTCTCGCGCGCAATCGGGCGCGGCGGATCAGCCGGGAACCTTCGTACACACCATGCTCGCCCCCAGCTTCGCCAGGAAAACCTGGCACCCCAGCGAACAGGCGTTAAGCGCGAGAAGCGCATAGGGAATCATTCCTGAAAACCGGAAATCGAGCCCCAGTACGAAAATGGCGATGCCGAAGCACAGGGCGACGGAGCCCACGATCATCTTCGTCTTGAGGAGCGGCGTCATCAGGCGCTTGAAGCGCGTCCTGCCGTCGATAAGTCCCGTGAAGATCCCACCCGCCTGCGAAAGCGGAAGGAGGATCGCGATGTCGCGCACGACCACGATGAGATTTTCCTGCAGCCCCTGGATCGCGATTCCCGCCGCGGTCGCGAGAAACAGAAGGGCCGCGAGCGCTTGCGGGAAATTGACGGTGATCCCGTGGAGGTGCTGGTTCAACAGCCAGAGCCTCTTCGCGGAAACCGTTTCCTTGTAGGGCTCGAACGACGCCCTCTTCACCCCGCACGCGGGGCAGAGCCCGCTCTTGTTCGATTCCTTCATGATATAGCCGCAGGCGCGGCACCTGAGCAGATTATCCATGGAACACTACCCCCTCGATTGTTCCCCGTGTATATGACGGGAAACGAGAAAAGTCAAATATTTTGCATCTTTCCCGGCGTCGAGCCGGGGGTGAAAAGGTACTGGTACAAGAGCGCGGCGAACCCGAGCGCCGCGACCGCGGCGCAGGCGGCGTTGTAGCGGCCACAAGGCGCGAGCACGAGGACGACGATCCAGTGCTGTACCAGGAAGGAGCGCATATCGATCCCCAGGGGAAATTCGCCCGCGCGCACTATCAACAGGAGGCCGCAGAGGTTCCACCCGTAAAGAGAAATGAACGAGTGGAGGGAGAGCAGTGACGCCGGCTGCCACGAGTGCGGATCGTAACCCAGCATCTTGAGCGCCACGTACCCGACGCCGGTCACTCCCGTGAGCAGGATGAACGCCATGCCGGAGGCCAGAATGGTCCTCTTCTGCCCGTCCCTGGACCTGGCGAGAAACAGGAAGAACATGACGATGACCGTCGCGAAGAGGAAGATGGAAATGAAGAGCTGGGCGATCACCGCCTCCACCAGGATGAAGCCGAAGAACACAAGGACGCCCGCGTTCACCCCCCAGAAGATGGAAAACCCAAAGCGGCGCGCCCCTTCCCCGCCGTTCTCCTGGATGAGTATGAACATCATGCTCAGCGTGACGAGGGACACGGGAAACGAAAACCCCAGGAAAAACACATCAAGCCGCAGCCTGGGGTACGGTACCAGGTGCAAAAATTCGGAATTGACGATCACGAAGGCGGAGACGAGAAGGCCTATGGAAAGGCACAAGAGCGCCGCCTGGTGAAACTTCGCCGCGGTGGAGGAGCGCATTGAAAAGAACTCGGACGGGAAAAATGAAAAACGCTTCACGCGGACGCGTTCCACGACCGCCGCGAGCAGGATTGCGATGACGACGGCGGCCGTGTAGAATTCCAGGAACGCGCACACCGCGTAGGCGACCGAGCCGGAGAAGAAGAGCGCGACCGGCGGGGTGACCCGCGCCCTGCCCTCCGTGAAATAGAGGATCACGCTTCCGCCCGTGCACAGGTTCAGGAGAAAGACATGCAGCCTCTCGAAGTTCCAATCCGGGCAGGACGGGCATATCGACTTCAGCAGGCCCATGAACATACCTGTCGTCATTGCCGCCATGAGCAGCGTTTTGATTCCGGTTCCCACCCTTCGTCACCTGTGCAACTCACCGGATAATGCCCGACCGCCGGTAAAAATCAAGCATATAACAGCATGGAGGTAAATCCATGGCCGGAATTTTTATTGATATGCAAACCGCGTGGATATATGGTTGTCGATATCGGTGCCAAAAACCGGATATGAAATAAAACCCGCGCGAATCTTCGCCAATCGCGCCCGCCGGGCGTGTACGGCGGAATGGGGGTTTCGATATCGCGAGGCTCCTTAAGCGCACCAGGATTGCACATAACGGAGAACGACATGGATGAAAAAGACTCCCTCACGGCATTGCGGGGCGCCGCGCTCGCCTTTCGCGACGAGCGCGACTGGCGCCGGTTTCACACCCCGAAGAACCTGGCCACGGGCCTCTCGATCGAGGCCGCGGAGCTGCAGGAGCTCTTCCTCTGGAAGACCGAGGACGAGGCGCGCGCGTTCATTGCCGCGCCGGAGGGAAAGGCGCGCGCATCCCAGGAGATCGCCGACGTATTCGTGTTCCTTCTCTACCTCGCGGAGGAATGCGGCATCGATCTCGCGGACGCGGTGCGGGCCAAGATCGCGCTCAACGGGGAGAAGTATCCCGTGGAAAAAAGCTTCGGCAGCGCCGCAAAGTATACCGAATTCAAGTAGCGGCCGTGCGCGTCAACCGCTTGACGAACGCATGAGCGCTTCCACACTATAGCACATGGACGACTCCATTACCCTTCTCCCCGTGTACGGTCGCCTTGGCGAGATCGCGGACGAATTTGCCCGCGCGCGGCTCCTCCTCCTCACCGCCGAAACGGGGGCGGGAAAAACCACGCTCGTGCCCTGGAGGCTCCTCTCCCATCCCGCGTTTTCCGCGGGACGCATACTTCTCCTCGAACCGCGCAGAATCGCCGCGCGCGCCGCCGCGGAGCGTATCGCCTTCCTCGCGGGGGAGCCGCTTGGAAAATCCGTGGGCCTGCACACCAGGCACGAGACGGTCACGGGCCCCCATGTCCGCCTCGAGGTCATTACCGAGGGGGTGCTCCTGCGCATCATCCAGAACGACCAGTCCCTCGAGGGATACTCCGCGATCATCTTCGACGAGTTCCATGAGCGCAACCTCCCCGCGGAGCTCGGGCTCGCGCTCGCGTGGGATTGCCGCGCGGCGCTCCGCGACGATCTCGCACTGCTCGTCATGTCCGCGACGCTCCCAGTCGAAGACTTTACGAAGGCGTTCGGCGGGTGGCCGATACTTACCGTCCCCGGAAGGAGCCACCCGGTGGAGACCGGGTACCGGCCCCCGGCGGGAAACGAGCGCATCGAAACCGGCGCCGCCCGGCTCGCGATAGAGGCGGCGGGCATGATGGGGAGCGCGCCGGGCGACGTGCTGGTGTTCCTTCCCGGCTACCGCGAGATCCAGCGCGCGGCCGACCTTCTCGCCCGGGAGACCGCCGGGAGCATGATCACGGAAATCCTCCACGGCAGGAACTCCCCCGACGAACAGCGCCGCGTGCTCCACGGTTTCCGGGAAGACCGGCGCCGTATCATACTCGCCACGAACGTCGCGGAATCGAGCCTCACCATTCCCGGCGTGCGCGCTGTCGTCGATACGGGCTTCGAGCGCAGGGTGCGCTTTTCCCCGCGCACGGGCATGGACCACCGCGACACCGCGCGCATCAGCGCCGCCTCGGCCGCGCAGCGCGCGGGACGGGCTGGCAGGATGGGGCCCGGGATTTGCCTGCGCTGGTGGAACCCGGGCGAGCGCCTGGAACCGCACGCGGCGCCCGAAATCGTACAGGCCGATCTCTCGCCCCTCGCGCTCGAGACCGCGGCATGGGGCGCGCGCGACGCGCGGGAACTCACCTGGATCACCCCGCCCCCGCAGGCGCATCTTGAAAGGGCGCGGGCACTTTTATGCAGGCTCGGGCTCCTGGACGCGGAAGGGGGAATCACCCCGGTCGGAACACGCGCGGCGGGGATGGGCATGCATCCGCGCCTCGCGCGCATGGCCGGAGAAGCCGCGCATGACGGGAGGCTCTTCACCGCCTGCCTCATCGCGGCCATCCTCGAAGAGGGCGAAGGCCCGCATACCGGCTCCGTCGATTTCAGGGACCGCATCGAGGCCTGGATGGCCTGGGAGCGCGGCCAGGGCGGGAGCGCGTCGAACGGTTCCATGCACCGGATTGCCGACGAGGCGCGCCGCGTCGCGGGCTCGATCGGGGGCGTGCGGTCCCGCATAACGGCAGGCGATATCGACCCCTCCCTCGCGGGCGCGCTCCTCCTGCTCGCCTATCCCGACCGCGCCGCGCGCAGGACCGTCTCGACCGAAGGCGCAGCGCGCTATGTCACCGCGGAAGGCAGGGGGGCCGTCCCGGTGGGACGAATCGGGACGCACGAATTCATCGTCGCGCTCGAGATGGACGGCGGCGCCACGGAGGCCCGCGTCTACTCCGCCGCACCGGTCGAGCGCGCGGAGATCGAGCGCGCGCTTGCGCCCCTTGAGGAAATTACTGAAGCGAGCTGGAGCGGATGGACGCCCTCCGTGCGCGTGATCGTGCGCGCGGCGGGATTGCGCATCGGCGAACGGCGCGGGAAGGTTTCCCCGGACACCCTTGGCACCCTGGCGCTCGAAAGGCTGCACGCCGGCGGCATCGCGCTCCTCCCCTGGGACGGGGAACCGGCGCGCCTCAGGGCGCGCTGCCTGTTTGTCGAACGGCGCGCGCTTGCGCCGGGCTGGCCGGAATTTTCCGACGACGCGCTCGTCCGCGACGCGCACGAATGGCTTCTCCCCTTCGCCGCGACCGGGGGCGGGCCGGTATTCACGGGGGCGTCGGTCATGAAAGCGCTTGAATCAAGATTGGGGTACCGATATCGCCCCCTGCTCGATACGCTTGCGCCCGCGCAGGTAACGCTTCCCTCCGGCTCGCGGCGCGCCGTCGACTACGAAAGCGGCGATATCCCGGTGATCGCCGCCCGCCTCCAGGAATTCTTCGGGTGCGCCGATACGCCCCTCATCGGGGGCGCGCCCGCCCTGCTCCACCTGCTGAGCCCCGCGGGAAGGCCCGTGCAGGTCACGCGCGATCTGGGCGGCTTCTGGACGCGGACCTACCCCGAGGTGCGCAGGGAGCTCCTGGGCCGGTATCCCCGCCACTACTGGCCCGACGACCCCATGCAGGCCGAGCCCACGTCCAGGGCCAAGCCGCGGAAGAGGTGAGACCAGTGCCGTTCGGCAATAGAAGTCGGAGCTTTTACCCGGGGCGCAGGGATGGGAGATGTGGGGATTGAAGAGATGGATGAGATAAAGCGAACCCGGAATTGAATTTTCCGGGCTTTATACCTATCATTAACGCAATCCCCCTGCGTCCGTGACCTTGGTGCATTACCGGAAGGTCCGCAGCCCTGGGGGACACTACGCCAGGAGTTACACATGAAATTCGAGAGCTTTAATAAAATAGCAAGACACTCGGCGTGGATCGCAATTGGGGCTTTTTTCCTGTCCCTGGCGGGCTGTAAAACGGTCAATACGGAGATCATGATCGCGGCTTCGCCCGCGACGGTGTGGAAAATCATCTCCGACGCGCCGGGATTCCAGGAATGGAACCCCGTCCACGTGCGGATCGAGGGCGAATTCAAGGAAGGTGCGCCCGTCAAGATCCACCTGAAAGACCCGAAAGGCAAGGTCACGGCGTTTCCGGCAATCGTCAGGCGGATGGTTCCTGAACGGCTCCTGAACCAGGGAGGGGGCACACCAGGGCTTTTCACCTTCAATCATACGTTCAGCCTCGAACCCGACGGAAACGGCACGCGCTTCACGCAGCGCGAGGAATTCCGGGGCGTGGGCGTCCTTTTCTTCGGGCTGGGCTGGGTCGATGAAAGCTATCGCACGGTGAATCAGGCGCTCAAGGAAAAGGCCGAATCCCTGGAAAAATCCGGGATGCCGCGATGAGCGCGCCTAGAACGGCAGCGCCACGCCGAACACGACCTGCCCCGGCAGCGCCGCGAATATGATCCTGGGCGACTCGTCGGCTTTGTCCCTTGACGCGCGGCGGTAACGGGAACGGTACTCGCTCCAGTCGTCTACCGCACGCATGGGCTGGGTGAATATCTGGATCTCGCTCACGATCATGCCAAGCGCGAAGCACATAAGAGCCTCCTTCCCGGGTTCCTTGCCCTCGCGCCGCAGGCGCTCGTCGTAACCCTTCCATATAACCAGCGCGCCTCCCCCGTTCACCACCACGCCCAGCGCGTGACCTATCCACGATCTCCCGAATTCCTCGTCCTCGGACGCGCTCCCGAGCAGGCCCTCGCCCCGCGCGAGCTTCGCCGCGCGCTCGTCGGCCGTTCCGGACGGCATAGCCCTGAGCTCGCCCGCCCCGTAGATCGAGGCAAAGCGTGAAATCAGGATGCCCGCCACGCCCAGTGCCGACTGAACCCCGTACACGTTCTGGATGATCTTCGTGCCCCCGTTGTCCGTCGTCGCCGCGGTATAGAAGCTCGCCCCCGTGGAGGCGCCGTAAATCCCGAGCCAGCCCCACCACCAGAGCGTTGCGCGAAAGTCGCCTCCGTCCAGCGCATTCTGGATAAAGTCGATACGCTCGGCGGGATCGCCTGCGGACGCTGCCGGATCGGCAGCGCGGAGCGCGGTCGATACTGAAAACAGGATCATCATTGCGCAGCATAGTTTCATCGTCATCCGACATTTCATCGGTTTTCTTCCTCCAATCATGGATTATCGAGAGACCGGCCGGAAAAGGCCGGCGTGTGCCGCAGGACACGGCATGCGCCCCGCAGGGCGCGATAGCAATGCAGTATCATACAGGCATCTCCGGTTCAATTACTTTTTTCGCGGGCGTCACGGCGGGCGGAACGGATGAGCCGCTCACCGGGGCGCAAGCGTATCCATATCCAGAGGCTCCGCCCCGCACGCGTCTTTTATCAGCGACAGCGCCCCGACGGGACAGCGCGATCCGCAGATCCCGCAGCCCATGCATTTCTTTTCATCGATTTCCGCGGCCTCCTGTATCCCGATCGCCCCGAAGGGACAGGCGTCGGCGCATGCGCCGCAGCCGTTGCAGTCTTCCGATACCGCACAAAGATAGCCGGAGGGTGCGAACATCGGGATACCCATCGCGTACGCTTTCATGCTCATGCAGCAGCACCCGCAGCAGTTGCATATTACCCAGAACCGGTTGCCCAGGGTTTCCTTGAACCACGCGGAATGGGTCCATCCACGCTCGTCGGCCCGTGCCAGGATATCGAGCGCCTCGTTTCGGTCGATGCCGCGGGCGTTGGCCACGCGATGCTCGAGCACGAACCCCGCGAAGGGCTCGCCCACGATCATGCAGACATCGACCGGCGTGCAGTGGCCCGACCGCGACGTGCGGCAGGGGCAGTCGATCACGACGATATGGTCCGGGTTTTTGAGCACGAGGTCGCGGGCCTTTGCGTAGGGGATGACGGTCTCCGCGAGCGACGGAAGCGAGATATCGCGCCCGACCGAAACGAGTTTCTTCGCGTCAGCCAGGGTAACGACCTTTCCGTGGTAAGGACTGGTTTCGCGATCCATGAGAAGCGGAAAGAGCTTCTTCACCGACACCTGGATCATTTCATCCACTGCCTCCCCACCATCGCCATCCGGCATCACCGCGCCCTCCCCCGTGCTCTTACGCAGGTGGTACAGGTAGCGGCTTATCCATCGCAGGTATACATACCCGTCCATCATGGTACCGGCGTCTTCGCTTTTTTCGAACATGCTGAAAAAGTCTTTCGTGGACTGCTTCATGCCCGGACCTCCAGTTAGTTTGATATCATACTATTACGACTTTTTAAAAATTCCCCAGCATTTTGCCGAGAAGGCGCATCAGATCCCCCTTTTCCCTTTCGGTGAGGCCCCGGTATGCCCTGGCCCTCAGGCGGACCGATATCGCGTTAATAACCGGTTCAAGACCCTTCCCTTTTACAGTGAGCGAGATAAACGAAACCCTGCTGTCGCCGGGATCGGCCGATTTTTTCACGAGGCCCATACGCACGAGCTTTTTCACCAGGGCGGTGATGGTGGACTTGTCCTTCCCGATAAGGTTCACCAGGTCCTTCATCTGGATTTTTTCCCTTCTCGTGAGCACGCCGATAATCTCCATGTGGGAGACGCCCAGTTCTCTCATTCCGCCCTCGCGCAACTCGCCCGCCAGGAACCGGTTCACCCGTTCTGTGATCCTCCCGATTACGAAAAGCACGAGGTCGCGATCCATGAGGCTATATTGTTTGATATAAAACTTTTGTCAAGCGAATTCAGTCTCCTTCGGTGCCCGCACCGCGGTACTCCCGACATCGATAAATTTCTTGCCCAGGTCCCCTGCACATGATAGCCTCCCCGCGGAGGAAGGAAATGATACAGGAACAGTATATGGACTTCGCGGCCTACCTGGAACACGGTATTCAGGCGATCGAAAACACGGGGATCACGATCCTGGAATGCCGTGACCGCTACGTAAAAATCAAGCTGCCCCTGTTCGGGAACACGAACCACCTGGGCATGATGTATGGCGGCTCGCTGTGCATCCTGGGCGAGGTCTCGGGCGGGGCGATATCGGGCGTCTCCTTCGGGGTGACCGATTACGTTCCGATCATCAAGGAGATAAAGGTCCGATTCACCAGGCCCGCCGTGAGCGACGTGGTGCTCGAGGCGTCGCTTTCGGAAGACACCGTGAAGGAATGCCTGGGCAAGATCGCCGAAAAGGGAAAGGCCGATTTCGCGCTCACGCTGGAGCTCAGGGACGTCGCCGACGCGGTCGTCGCGCGGGTCGACGGTCTCTACCAGGTGAGGCCCCTGCCCCCCGGCATGCCCAACCCGGTGGTCGGGTTCGCCGCAAAGCTCAAGGGCTGAAGCGCACCGTTCCTCGCCGCTCGATTCATCTCGTTAAGAGAAAAATCACTCTTCAACCCGGAACCGGGAAAATTTATTTGTTGACCTTTCAGCCTGGTGCAATATAGTTGCTATAGCTATTATCGTTGTGACTAATATTCCCATACGACCAGGAGCCGCCATGAAGGGTGAATTCAATCTCGAAACGTCGCTGGGCTACCTCCTGGGAAGGACCCAGGCCTCCATGAAGATGAGCTTCAACCGGGCGATTAAGGAAGCCGGCATTGACGCGACGGCTGAACAATGGGGATTATTGAACATTATTAAAGCCGCTCCCGGGATAATCCAGAGCGATCTCGCGGAGAGGAGCATTAAAGACAAAACCAATGTAACCCGGATGCTCGATGTCCTGGAAAAGAACGGATGCATCGAGCGCGCGCGCGATACGCGAGATCGCCGCGCGTACCGGGTATTCATAACGGGGAAAGGAACCGCACTGCTGCGGCGCCTCGTCCCGCTGGCTGTGCGCACCAATGAAGAGGCCGCGCGCGGACTCGGCGCGAAAGAGATAAAAGCCCTGACCGATATACTCGCTATCCTCTACCATAACACGAAGGGAGGTTGAAGTATGGATTACCTTATGTATTGCGTCCTGGGTTTAGGCGCCTTTGAAATCGTATCGAACGCGTTCCATCTCTCGAAAGGCTCGATCACGGGAATCGGGCAATCGGCGAAGCGACAGCACCAGGAGCTGCCCCTGGATATCGCCGATGCGCATTTTTTCATCAAGGCGCTCATCATGCTGGGGTTTGGTCTGATATTCGTCGCGCTAAGCGGGCTTTATTTTCTTACGGGGAACATGGCCCCCTGGGTCGTGCCGGCCGGGCTCGCGTCGTTCAGCGCATACGGATTTGTTCAGGCGGCAGCGTATCGGAGAACGCCTAACGTGTGGCTTTCGGCGCTCGTGTACTCGATACCGCTCGCCGCATTCCTTTTTTTGCACGTCCGATAGCGCCGTCCGGAGTTCCCGCCCCCCGGTACGGCAGTCTGGGGATACGTGAGGAGCCGCGCGGGCATCGCGGGGAATTCAGGATTTATCGCCGCCCGGGGACTCGAAATACCTTCGCCCGCTCTTGGTTTCCCCCACGAAGCCGTTGAAGAGCACCTCCAGGATGACGGGGATCTCATCCGAGAGCGGGTAGTTCATGCCGCAACGCAGCCACTTCTGCACCACGCCGTCGATGAAGCCCAGTATGCCGTAGAACACCGTGTAGAAGTTCGTGGTCTTGAGCCGCTTCTCCTGGTTGATCGCGACGATGCGCTCCTTGATCATGGGCAGGGAGGACGCCAGGAAGCCGAAAAAAATGTCCCGTTTCCCGGAGCTGTGCAGCATCGCCTCGCTGTGGATGAGGCGGTACACGTTCTGGTTGGACTCCACGTACTTGACCCAGAACTCGATGGCCTCCTGGATCTGGACCAGTATATCGGTCCCGCGCGTGAAAATGATGCTTATCTGCGAGCCGATCTCGCGGTATTTTTCCGCCAGGAGCTGTTCCAGCAGGTCGTCCTTGCTCTTGAAGTAGCGGTAGACCGAGCCCTTCCCCACCCCCGAGAGCGCGGCGATATCGTCGATGGTAGCCTTCTGGAAGCCCTCCATGGCGAACACGTGCAGGGCCGCGTCGAATATCTGCCTTTTCTTGGAATCGGCCACCGTGCGCTTGTCGCCCTTGCCGGGGACCGGGTAATTGACGCGTCCCATGAGCTTCTTGAGGAACTGCGAAGGGACGCTAAAGTCCTTCACGCCCGCGTTCGCCGCCTCCTCGACGGCGACCTTGAAGAGACGGATCGAGGCGTCGGGCATGCCCTTTTCCTCGAGGTACCCCGTGACGTTCGAGAGGTACGCCGAAAGCCACTGCCCCGCCTTTTCCGAGAACGACGCCCTGTCCGGCTGTTTCTCCGCGATGAGCCCCAGGGATTCGCGCACCGCGGCCCGAAATGCCGACTCGTCGAAATTCCCGTCTATGGAAAAATATTTTCCGATCTCCGCGTAAAGCGGGATCCGCCTGCTCCTCGTCCTGTCCTGGACCGTGTCGTTCGCGTGCGCCATAACCCTCACCCCGCCGGCCTGCCGCCGATTTTCACACTACCTGTGATAAGCCAAATCCGGGAAAATGTGTCAACCCATTTCTGACCACGCCGGGACGGCGGCGGACCGTGTCGCCCTGCGTTGCCCGTCAGCCCATGTCGCGCGCGCCGCGGCCTTGCTGACGGAACGCGGCCCGTGCTCCCCCGGTAAATCCAGCGCGACAAGGTTCTTTAAGGCACCCTCCCGAACACCGCGCTGCAGAGCAGATCGGCCGCGCGAATATCCGCCCCGGCCCGGTCAGGGTCGGCGACGGGCGCGGATACACGATTGGCCATGAGGAACTCCATGGTGTTTCCCGCAAGCGCCTCATCGAACCGGCGCTCGCCTTCCAGCTCCGCGAGCGCCGCCTCCCTGATCCGCGAGATGCCCGCGAGGAGGTCGCCGCCGTTTCCCGCGTCGCCCAGGACACGAAGGGCAAGCGCGATGCAGGCGGCGAAATCCCCGTCGCCCGCATCCTCCGTGATTCGCGTCGAGCGCATGACCTTCGCCAGGAAGCGCTCCCCGGCCGCATCGAGTATATAGGGGGAATGGCGTATCAGTACCCGGACCCGGATGTACCGCTCCCGCGCGAGGGGCCCCAATAGCGATTCTTCCGGCATGTGCAACACGCGCCTGTCGAGGCGCAGGCGACACGCGAATTCAGTGATCTTTATCGGGCCGAATTCCGCGCTTATAACCGGCGACCCGGGCAGCGTAACCTCTACCCGCCGCACCCGCATCGACAGGGAGGCGATGATCGAGGCGATCGTATCTTTCGACAGTCCCGGGTAGTGGACGCAGGGTTCGATCTCTTCTTTCAGGTAATCCGGCGGGGCGTACAGGAGCGATTCCAGGGCGGGATCGGGCTCCGTCCTGCCTTCAAGCATATCGGCGAAGGCGGCTGCCGGTTCCATTCCCAGGGCGGACTCTGCGAAACGCATGACGTCCTCACCGGCGATAAACCTTCGTGTGAGAAATCGCTCTATGAGCTTCGCGATGGCGTGTGCATAATCATTCATGGGATGCGCAATGGTCGGCTTCCGGGGAGCCGCGTCTATCACTTAAGCGCGTCGAAATCCGGCTCGCTGTATCGGTACCGCCGCCACGGAAGCTCCAGGTCCACGATGCATCCCGGCTCCCCGCACTCGAGCACGAGCCTGGGCGCGTGGTAGAGCAGCGTCATCTGCTGCGCCGTGTTCCCCGGCTCGCCCATGGGATGGCCGAACGGCCACTTGAGGAAGAGGGACCGGGGCGGGCGCACCGACTCCAGGTGGTTGCGCGTGAGCCCGAAGGTCGCCGTTGCGATTCCCTTCGTTTCCATCTGCCTCGCTATCAATCCCACGGATTGAGTGCAGAGCGGTCAACAGGGGGTGAGGATCGCGATATCCACGCCCGCGCGCGCGAGCCTCGCGGCGACCTCCGGCGCATAACGGCGCACGAGCAGCCTGCTTTTCGGGATGTACCCCATGAAGGAATAGGCGACCGGGTGGAACGCCCCGATCACGCCACGGGCGGCGAGCTCCTGGAGCCTGTCGCCGGGAATGGCCACGTTGATGTCCTTCATGATGTCGCGCGTGTCGACGTGCGAATGCGAAACCGAATATCCCGCGGTAATCTCGTCCCACAGGAATTCGCGGTACGTGGGGTCGCCGCCGCGCGTATCCATGTCGAAGGGCTCCTGCGAGGGAAGGTGTACCCCGCACGAGGTCACCAGCGCCACCGTGCATTCCGCGAGCGGCTTCGAAAGGCGCGCGAACGGTATCCCGCCCCCCGGCTCGGGACGCGGGAACGGCAGGATCCGAATGAACGCCCGGGTGAGCCCGCCCAGCCTGACGACGGTGCGCGCGTTCACCCGGTCAAAATATTTCCAGAACCCCAACGCCCTATCGCTTCGAGAGCGCGCCGTCTTTTATCACGACGGTCTCCCCGCCCGACGCGCGGACCGAACCCACCCCCTCGACCTCGATCTCGCAGCTCGAACAGATGCTCGCCATGGTGGTGCTGCTCCCGATCGAGGTGTGGGTGGTACCCGTCTCGTGTATGCGCACCGTGTAGGTCTGCGAATCCTCGTTTTTCAGGTCGACCGCCCAGGCCGACACGCCGGCGAGCGTGAGTATGAGCGCCGCCATCGCTAATCTTTTCATATGCTGCCTCCTCGTTTTTATTTTAATATAGGCCGTATCGAATCACGCGCATTCGCTCATGCGGGAATTCTACCATTTCACCCCCGACCCCCCCCCCGCGCCGCGAGATCGCGCACCGTCTGTTTTCCTATCCCGTCCGTCGACCCGGTCACAAGGATCGTTTTGTCCGCCGATTCGCCCATTCCCCTCCCAGGGTCACCAGCGATCCCAGTGTACGTTTTCCGGCCTGTACTTGTCCTTAGGCAGGTCTTCACCCGTGGGATAGCCCACCGGTATCACGTTCAACGGGACGACCGTTCCCGGTATGCCAAGTATCTCCCGTACGCTCGCCACCCTTTCCGTCGATGGGTACGCCGCGGTCCAGACCGCGCCAAGTCCCGACGCCTCGGCGGCGAGCAGGATATTTTCCGTCGCCGCGGAGCAGTCCATAACCCAGTACTCGCTGCCGGCGCCTTTCGTTCCCTCCGCGGGAATGCCGCAGACAACTATTGCCGCGCCGGCACGTGAGAGCATTTTGGCGAAGGGCAGCGCCGCGGCGAGCCTGTCCAGGATGGCCCGGTCTGTCGCCACTACGAAGGCCCACGGCTGTTTGTTGAGCGCGCTTGGCGCGGCCATGCCCGCCTTCACCAGGAGATCGAGCGCGTCGCGTGGAACCTTCCGGTCGGTGAAATGGCGCACGCTTTTCCGGCCGAAAATAACCTTGAGGACCGGGTCGGAATCATATCCCGTAGCGTGCGCGCAGAACACACGATACCCCCCGAATCCCGCGAGCCCGCCGGCCAGGACCCCTGAAATAATTATTGCGATCGCGGTTTTCCTGTTCATGCCTTTCCCTCGATTCATTAAATAGTGCCTTCAGTCCCCGAGAAAAGCAAGCCGAATACGAGTGGGATTTTCACAGACCGGTGGGTTATTATTTTGAAAGGCTTGCCGTTCAAGGGTGCTTGTTGGGAAAATATTTTGTATATTAGAATTGAGGCATGCAATCATAAATCTTATGCGCGAAAATAAGCTTTCGCGCGCCTGCGCGTAGACGGTGGAGTCGTAAAGAGCGCGTTTTAGAATCTCATTGTCGTAACGGTACCGTGTGAATGCTTCAGGACGGGAGAGCATATTGTACGCGGGCCCGGCAGGTGATTTTTACGGAATCCAGGAGAAGCGCGATGAACGATATCTTCACTCACATAGGCTCGAAAGATGAGAAGGGCATATTCAAATACAATATTCTTATCGATGGATGCTGGCAGTGTTTGAAAAGCCAGAAGACATTCGAGGTGCGCAATCCCGCCACGGGCGAACTGATCGGCCTGGTGCCCGAGTGCGAGGCGGACGACGTGAGGGCCGCGATCGAATCCGCGAAGACCGTCACTGGAATCGCGCATTTCAGCCCCCTCCAACGGCTTGAGATCATGGAGCGGGCCCGGGTCATCCTGCTCGAACACGCCGAATTGATGGCGTCGATAATCACGCGCGAATCGGGAAAGCCCATCTCGATCTCGATGGGCGAGGTGAAATCGACCGCCGGGCGCCTGCACCTGGCGAGAGAGGAAATACGCGTTCTCTACGGCGAGTATCTCCCCGGCGAATGGGTCGAAGATACGAAGGACAAGTTCGCGATCGTGATGCGCAAGCCGCTCGGGGTGGTGGCGGCCATTTCACCTTTCAATTATCCTCTTTTCATAGCCGCCGCGAAAATCATCCCGGCCATTCTCGCGGGAAACACCGTCATCGCCAAGCCCGCGAGCGATACGCCCCTGAGTCTCATACATTTCGCGCGCATCCTGGAAGCGGCCGGAATGCCGCCTGGCACCATGAACATCGTGAGCGGCAGGGGATCGGCGATCGGCGACGTGATTATCGAATCCCCCGATATCGCGGCCATCAGCTTCACGGGCTCCACCGGGGTGGGCGAGTATATCGCGAGCAAGGCGGGCATCAAGAAGATACACCTCGAGTTGGGCGGAAAGGCATCGGCAATCGTGCTCTCCGACGCCAATCTCGACAATGCGGCCCGGCAGATATGCCGGGGGGCCTTCCGCAACTCCGGACAGCGCTGCGACGCCGTGAGCAGGGTTTTTATCCAGCGGGAGGTCAGGGCGGCTTTCCTGGAAAAAATTCTTGCCGAATCGCGACGCTACGTCGTAGGCGATCCCATGAAAATCGAAACCGAAATGGGTACGATAATAAACCGGAAGGCGGCCGAAAGGATAGACAGGCTCGTGGCGGATGCGCGTGCAAAAGGCGCCGCCGTGGTTCTGGGCGGCACCCGCAGGGACCTCTTCTATGACGCAACCGTTATCGACGGGGTCACCACGGACATGAGCATTGCGTGGGAGGAGATATTCGGTCCCGTAATTCCGATCATCGAGGTGGAAAGCCCCGAGCAAGCGGTACGCCTCTCGAACGAATCGGAATTCGGGCTCGACAGCTGTGTCTTCACCGAGAGCATAACGAGCGCAATAAGGATATCCAGGGAGCTCCAGGACGGCAGCGTGACCATCAACGCGGCACCGGCGCATGGCGTGGGGCACTTCCCGTTCGGGGGGAACAAGAAGTCGGGGCTTGGACGCGAGGGCCTCAAATACAGCATCGACGAGCTCACCAAGCTTCACACGGTCATCTTCGCCGATCTGCCCGGATAACCCATTTCACTCGCCTGGCGGTACGATGACCGGAGGCTGCGAATTATTTTCCGGAAAAACGCGGTGTGGGGACGCACCTCGCTCCGGTATTTCTGGTGTGTACAGGTTTGTAATGCTTAGACGGCGCTGGTGCGGCGATGGATTCTTCCCTTCATGGGGTTCCTGGGGTCTCCCCAGTATAATTCCCAACAAATGATGCCGTTTTCGATCCTCTGACCGATGGCATAGTGCGAAAATTCTGCATAGTTATGCCTGCTCCCCGCTTCCTGCAACAGTTCGTCCAAATATCG